>DATJJM010000420.1:0-5699 GCA_035492535.1 Acetobacteraceae bacterium
ATCGGCACAACGGATGAAGATTACCACGGCGACCCGGCCGACGTGTCTTGCACCGACGAGGAAGCGCAGTATCTCTGCTCTGCCGTCGGGGCGTACGTGCGCAACGCTCCCTCACCCGCAAATATTGTCTGGCGTTTTGCCGGTGTTCGTCCGCTGCTGGACGACGGCACCAGCAAAGCCCAGGAAGCGACGCGCGATTATGTGCTGGAACTCAACAGCGACGCGGTGCTGTCAGTATTCGGCGGAAAGATCACCACCTATCGGCGCCTTGCCGAGGCCGCGATGGCGAAATTGGCGCCGCTCTTCCCCGGGATGCGCCGCAACTGGACTGCAAGCGTGGCACTGCCCGGCGGCGACTTCCCTTGGGACGGCGTTGATCGACTGCGCGCCGACATCGCGCGCCGCTATCCGTTCCTGGCCACAGCAACGATCCGTCGCCTCGCCTGCGCCTATGGCACGCAGAGCGCGGACGTGCTGGGAGACGCGCATACACTCGAAGATCTTGGCCAGTGCTTCGGTGCCGACCTGACGGAACGCGAAGTGGATTGGCTGATGCGCCACGAATGGGCACGAACCGCTGAGGATGTGCTGTGGCGCCGGAGCAAGCTTGGCCTGCGCATGAACGCGGATACGCTCAGTGCCTACTTCTCATCATCGAACAAAATACGGTTCGCCGCCCCGTCCATATCATCGTATTGACCGGACCGCAGCGCCCACAGGAACACCGTCAGTCCGCCGGCGCCGAGCAGCACCCCAAGACCCAGCAAATACAGGATAACGTTCATGCCGCCCTGCCCCGCAGGCGAAAGCTGTTCAGCATCACGACCAGGGACGAACTCGACATCGCCGCCGCCGCCAGCCACGGCGTGACGAACCCGGCCACCGCAAGTGGCACCATCAGCAGGTTATATCCAATCGACAACGCGAGGTTCTGCCGCATGACGCTGCGCGCTCGCCGTGCCGTCTCGATCACCGAGGCCACAGGAGCCAGCTTCGCACCCTGGAACACCATATCCGCCACCGTCTGGCTGATATCTGCCGCGCTTGTCGGCGACGCCGATACGGTCGCGGCGGCGAGCGACGGTCCGTCGTTCAGCCCGTCCCCGACCACCAGCACTTTACGCCCTGACGCCACCAGTGCCTCGACCGCGGCCACCTTCTGCGTCGGTGTCTTCTCCGCTTGCCAGGCACCAATCCCGAGCGCCTGCGCCACCACCGCCACGGAACTCTCCCGATCGCCTGATAGCAGACACACCTCCAGCCCCAACGCGCGCAGCCGCTCCACCGCTACGTCCGCGTCCGCACGCAACGTCTCGACGAAGCCGAACCGCACCGGTGCTACGCCTGGCCGTGCCAGCCACAGTTCCGGCCCGTCTTCGCCTCCCCCGTCATGGCCGGGCTTGACCCGGCCATCTAATGCAAAATCCCAGCTTCCCAGGCGAATTTCGCCAGCCCGAACCCCCTGCCCCGGTACCTCCACCGCGCCTTCCGCCATGGCAACCGGCCCGGCCGCAGTCACCAGCGACCGGGCCAGCGGGTGTCGGCTCACCACCGCAAGCGACGCCGCAACCTTCAGCGCCTGCTCGTCAAATCCCGGGCCACGCTCCAACGCCAGCGCCGGCTCGGTCAGTGTCCCGGTCTTGTCAAAGACGACCGTATCAACATCGGCGAGGCGCTCCAGCGCCGTTGGCGACTTCAGCAACATGCCAGAACGGAACAGCCGTCCCGTCGCGATCACCTGCACCACCGGCACCGCCAGAGCCAAGGCACAGGGACAAGTAATGATCAGCACCGCGCTTGCCGTCAGCAGCGCCGTGGTCACCGGCACGCCGGCCACCAAATACCACCACAGGAAGGTCGTCAGGGCCGTCACATGCACCGCTGGCGCATATCGTCGCGCCACCCGATCTGCAAGCACCACGAAACGGGACCGCCGAGCCTCTGCTGCTTCGATCAGCCGCACGCATTCAGCCAGCAGTGTACCGCCGCCGGTTGCCGTTGCCCGCACCGTCAGCGGCTCGCCCAGGTTCAGCGTCCCCGCGAACACCGTGGCACCATGACCCGCCGGCACCGGCAGGCTCTCGCCGGTGACCAGGCTTGCATCCAGCAGCGAGGCGCCGCGCTCCACCACGCCATCCACACCGATCCGCTCGCCCATGCCGACCAGCACCCGATCGCCAGGCACCACGCTTTCCTGCCCGCGCCGCTGCACACGCCCTTCTTCCGAAACCACGGCGACATCCGCCGCCCGCAGCATCAGCAACTGCTCCGCGGTTGCCCGAGCCTGACCCCGCGCGCGATGATCCAGCAGTCGCCCGATCAGCAGAAAGAACAGCAAAGCACAGGCGGAATCGAAATAGGCATCCTCGGCGCCCTGCATCGTCTGCACCAGGCTCATCCCCGTGACGAGCACGACCCCGATGCTGATGGGCACATCCATGTTGGTGCGCCCGTGCCGCAGCGCCGACCACGCCGACCGAAAGAACGGCCGCCCCGCGTAAGCAATGGCCGGCATCGCGATCAGCGCCGAGACCCAATGCAACAGATCGCGCGTCGCGAGCTCCGCACCGGCCCACACACCGATCGACAGCAGCATCACATTGCCCGCAGCGAATCCCGCCACCGCCAATGCCCGCAACAATGCTCGCCCGGTCTTATCCTGCGATGCCGCCAACGCCTCGGCACTGAATGGCACAAGACGGTAACCCAGCCCCTCGATCGACTCTACAAACGTATTGGCACGCGGCGCAGCGCCACGCCACACCAGGTGCAACCGCCGCGTCGTCAGATTGACACGCCCTTCCAGCACCTCCGGTTCGCGCGCCAGCACAGACTCGATGAGCCAGACGCAGGCTCCGCATTGCAGCCCATCGACCGCCAGCGTCAGTTCATGGCTGCCATCGGCCCGTGTCGTGGCATGCCGCGTGATATCGCGCGCCTCCGCCGTCTCGGGCCGCGGCGCCCGCAGCGTCGGATCCAGCACCCGCTGTGCATAGTAGCGTCCAAGCCCCAGCACCTGGATCGTCTCATATGCCGTAGCGCATCCCGGACAGCAGAAGCGCCGCCCCGCCGGCGCCGGCAGATTGCAATGCAGGCAAGTAGTGGGCCCGAAAAGAACGTCTCCCCCTCCACTTGCGGGAGGGGAACAGGCGGAGGGGGCTGTGTCCACAAACCCCGCGGCGCTCACCGCACGATGACTCGCCGCGTCACCGCCATCGTCTGCCCCTGCTCCGATGTCGTCAGCGTCAACTCCCACTGTCCCTTCATCGGCAAGACGTCATCCGCAACATACGTTCCCTGTGCAACCTCATGGAACAACAGCGCCCGAGGATGCGGTGCGCCAATCGGCCGCTCGGCCGTCGCCCCGACCGTTGCCCCGTGCAGAGCCACACCGTTCCGGTCGGCCAGCGTCACAATTGCGCGCCCCGCCTCATCGACCTGCGCAGCTACTGTCCAGCCCAATGCCGCCTCGCGCTGCGCCCGTTCCAGCACCACATCGTAGTGATTGCTCAGCGCAAAGCCTTCGTCGCCCTCAGCCGCCCCTGGGAAGCTGTGCAGCGCCGCATAAACCAACCCGGCATTCGCCGCGACGACAAGCGCGATCGCGCCCATCACCGCCAGCGGGAAGAACCGCCATACCGAACGCCCCTGCGGCGTTGCCGCTCGCCAATCGATGTAGCTCATTGCGGCCCCATGAACAGAGAATGATACACCGTCTGCTCGCCCGTCATCGCATCGCGCAGGACGAAGTCCACGCTCTGCGAACCATTCACCAGCCGATCAGGTGCGCCCGCCACGGTGATTCGGAACGTTCCCACCGTATCGGCACCGACCATCAATCCCAGCCGGCTCGCCGGGCCAAGCCCCGCGTCGGCTTCCGCCAGAATCGCCCCATTCAGCCCATCCACGCGCAGCTCATACAGCACCGGCGCAGTGGCCTTGTTGACGATCTTCACGGTGTAGCCATTGCGCAGATCCCCATCCGGCACACGCACGAACAGCGGCGCACGATCATGCAACACCGACAGCGCCAGAGACGACCGCATCAGCAGCGCACCAGTCATCACGATCGCGGCAATGACCAGCGCCGATACGTAGATCAATGTGCGCGACCGCAGCAAATGCAGCGTGGTCTGCTTGCCCTGAGCCTTCGCTGCCTGGTCCGCCAGCGTGTCCCAGGTAATCAGCCACTTCGGACGCCCGGTCCGCTCCATCACGTGGTTGCACGCGTCAATGCAGAGGCCGCAGTTGATGCACTCCAACTGAATGCCGTCACGGATATCGATCCCGGTCGGGCACGCGGTCACACAGGCGCCGCAATCCACACAGTCACCGGCACCGGTATCGCCGTGCCGCTTGCCGCGCGTTCGAGGCTCGCCGCGCCAGCCCTGATACGTGACGGTGATGCTCTGCTCGTCGAGCATCGCCGACTGGAACCGTGGCCACGGACACATATACGTGCAAACCTGCTCGCGTGCCCAGCCGGCCAGCAGGTACGTCGTCGCGGTGAACAAAAAGGTAAAGAAATACACCTCGCTGGAAGCGGTGCCTGTCCAGAATTCTTTCGTCACTGTCGGCGCATCGACGTAGTACATGATCCAGGCACCACCAGTCCAGAACGCGATCCCCAGCCAAGCCGCGTGCTTCGCCGTTTTGCGCCACACGGTGTCAAAGCCCACTGGCTCCGCGTCCCGCTTCATGCGCTCGTTCCGGTCACCCTCTAGCAATCGCTCGATCCACATGAACAGATCGGTCCACACCGTCTGCGGGCAGGTGTAGCCACACCACACGCGCCCGATCAGGCTGGTGACCAGAAACAGCGCGACCGCGCCCATGATCAGCAGGCCAGTCAGGTAGTAGATATCCTGCGGCCAGAACTCGAGATTGAAGAAGTAGAACCGCTCGTGCCACAGCGAGAGCAGCACCGCCTGCGTCGGCTGGTTCACACCTCGATGCCAGCGCAACCACGGCAGCAGATAATAGATGCCCAAGCAAACGATCAGAACCGCCCATTTGGCAGTGCGCACAGGCCCGTGCACCGTCTTCGGATACACGCGCACCCGATTGGCATACAGATGATCGCCCGCTTCCTCGCGCTGAATCTGGAGCTGACGGTCAGCCTTGCTGATGCGGGACATGGTCGCACACCGGAGAATCTATCACTCCCCGCCTCCCAACGAATGCACATACAAGGTCAGGCTCTTGATCGTCGCCTCGTTCAGGCGCGCGTGCCACGCGGGCATCACGCCCATCCGAGGATTGGTGATCTGCGCCACAACGGCATCACGACTGTCGCCATAGAGATGCACGTGCGATGCCAATTTGGGCGCACCTCTCTCTCGATCCCCCTGCCCCGCATCGCCATGACACACCGCGCAATTGTCAGCGAACAGCTTCTTCCCTGCCGACACATCCTTTGCGCGCTCGGCATGTCCATACAGAGTCATGACGAAGTCGGTGACCTGCTGAATCTGGTCGGGTTTCAGGATGCCGTCCGCACCGAATCGAGGCATCTGCTGGTCACGCCCCTTCTCATCACCACTGCGAATGCCATAGGTGATAGTCTGTTGGATTGCCGGCAGAGTTCCGCCCCAGATCCACCCACCCGCGGCCAGCGCCGGATAGCCAGGTCGTCCGCCTCCGCCAGCGCCATGGCACGGTTGGCAGTTGTCGGCGAAGGCAATCCGTCCCGCCGTATC
>DATJJM010000421.1:0-29594 GCA_035492535.1 Acetobacteraceae bacterium
CGGAGAGCAGCACGGCCGTGGCTGCAACGGCCGGCAACAGCAAAAGGGAACGTTTCATCGATGAACCTCAACGGATTGGCGTGAGGTAGCAAGCGGCCCAGGCCGACCTGAGTTGCATGATCGGGTCTGACTTCATTCCCACGATCACGTGTGAGCCCTCAAGCCTCCGTGGCGAGGGCGGTGCGGGTCAAATTAGGGCGATTATGCAGTTGGCGCATACGCAGGCATCCGGTCCTGACGTTCATGCCGAACCAGCTTAGTCCGTCGCCAAGACCGGGCCGCGCCGAGATGACCAACGGACATCCAGCTCAGTAATCTCGTCATGAAATGCGGTAAAATGAGGGAACCCGCGATGCGCCGCCGCCGCCGCTTCATTCTCGAATATCTCGACGAATACGCCCCGCCCTTCGGTCTCATTCAGCAAGATAACCTCGAACGTGCGGCAGGTTGGCTCGTTCGCGCGCACTGCCTTCAGTTCACGTCGTGCGGCAGATAAGAAGCGGTCTAGATTCTCCGGTTTCACCTCGAATTCGGCCAGTAGAGCGACTTCCGTCATCGGCCTGCCTCCTTCTTCCGCTTGTTCTCCGGCTTCGGCTGGTCCTTCTCTTCTGCTTCGCGATCACCCGCAACTTGTCGCGGAACGCTGCTTCGTTCCCGTCGGTGCCTGGCTCGGGCGCCATCTCGCGGATGCGCTCGCACCCGATAGGCGGACGGGTGTGAAACCCTTCACAGGAAGCGGCCTCACGACGTGCTAGCTCGATCGGGAAATGGCGAGGGAGGTCGTTCAAGTGAAGCTAGCACGAGCACTGCCACCGCTTATATTGGCCTTGTTCCTCATGAGTTGTCAGGCTGGTCCTATCACCAAGGTGACTGTCCTATCGGGAGCAGCGTGCCAACCCACCTGCAATCGCGCCATCACCACATCGACGAGCTTCGTTGACGTGCCGGGAGCCTCGGTGCCGATCACAGTCAGCAACCGATCGATACTTATCTCGCGTTTTTCGTCTGACTCTTTCTGCGCTGCGGCGTTCACGGTTGGCAATACTGTTACAGCCGGGTTCTGCTCAGTGGCAATACTTGCCTCTACCGGTCCAGGAGGCGCATTTGTCGAAATGAATCCCCAAACGTCTGGCTTCGAGGAGTTCCAGGTCAACCAAGGCAGTGGTGCACACGCCATCGAGCGGTCCGCGGGACCGGTCCCACCGGGGACTTACACAGTGAAGGTCCAATACAGGATTTTTGTGTCCCCGGCGTCAGCGCTGCCGAGCAACACGTTCCAGCTCACCGCGTGGCATTTGATAGCGGAGGCCGCGGAACCGCTCTCCTAGCGCATGATCCGGTCGAGGGTCGAGGCTTCCACCAGATCCAGTCAGATCGACGAGCCGGTGCAGAACCTCGGCACCACGCCGCGCCGGCTCCACAAAACGTCGTCGGATTTGCAGGCGTTGGCTGGTCGGAGTGAGAGGATTCGAACCTCCGGCCCCTGCGTCCCGAACACAGTGCTCTACCAGGCTGAGCTACACTCCGGCCGAGCCGCGGCATATAGCCCCGGCGGCTGCCAGCGGCAAGGCGGCTACAGCCGCGCCGGCTCGCCTCGGTCCGCTGGCTGGAGCGAATGCAGCCGGCGAAGCACGCCTGGCACACCATCGATGACTTCGTAGAGGTCATGGGTCTCCGGGGCGGCGAACCCGTTCGTCACGGCGGCTTCCAGTGCCGCCACCAGGGGTGCCGCCGAACCCGCCACGTCGCATAGGAGGATCGGCTTGTCGTGCAGGCGCAACTGCCGCCAGGTCATGATCTCGATCGTCTCGTCCAGCGTGCCAAGGCCGCCGGGCAGGGTCACGAAGGCATCGGCCGCTTCGAACATCCGCTGCTTGCGGCTGTGCATGGAGCCGGTGATTTCCAGGTCGCGCACGCGGTCATGGGCGACTTCGCGGCGCATCAGGAATTCCGGGATGACACCGAAGACCTCGCCGCCGCCTTCCAGCACCGCATCGGCAAGGACACCCATGAGGCCGATGCGCCCGCCGCCATAGACGAGCCGGATTCCAGCCTCGGCCAACCCCTGGCCCAGTGCTTGTGCTGCGGCGCGGTATGCGGGATCGTTTCCGGGGCGCGAGCCACAGAACACGGCAACGGCGTGAATGTTCGGCATCCCGACCATTTGGCCGGCGCCCGCCGATTCTGCCACTGGTTTTCCCGGGTGGGCCGGGAATTTTGATGATCGAGCGGCGTCCAGCATTCTGGCTGACGCAACAAACAGGGGATGGGGCACATGAAGCGCAAGCTGGCGCTGCTGGCGATGGCTGGGGTGATGATGGTGGGGTTTGCCCACGCCGATGGGCTGAACGTGATCGAGGTGCGCCAGGCGGGGCAGGATCTGTTTTCTGCTAGTTTCAGCGGGATTCGCGCTGTGGTCGCAGCGAAGGGCGACGTGAAGACGGTGGCGCCGGCGGCGGCGGCCATGGCGCGGTGGATGCGGTCGTACCCGTCGCTGTTTCCCGTGGGGAGCGATAAGGGCAACAATACCAAGGCCCTGCCGACGGTCTGGAGCGACCCGGCCGGCTTCCAGAAGTTTGCCAGTCAGTTGGCCGAGGAGGCTGACAAGATGGCGCAGAGCGCCAAGGCTGGCGACACGGACGGCGTGACGGTGCAAATCAAGGCGGTAGGCGAGGTCTGTGTCGCCTGCCACAAAACCTATCGGGCTACGTAAGCAGCGCCCCCACCCAACCCTCCCCGCGAGGGGGAGGGAGGTGATTGGGTCAGGCGGCGCGGACGAGCTTACCTGGGGTGGCGCCGGTGTATTCGCCGTGCTCGAACACCGGCGTGCCGGAGACCAGGGTCGCGACGTATCCATCCACGCGCTGCACGAGGCGACGGCCGCCGGCAGGCAGGTCGTAGCGGATCTCCGGCACGTGCAGGCGCAGCCGCTCGAAGTCGATCACATTGACGTCGGCCTTCAGGCCTGGTGCGAGGCGGCCCCGGTCGGCAAAGCCGAAGAAGTCCGCTGTCTCGCTGGTCTGGCGCTTGACGATCAGCTCGAGCGGCAGGCCGGGCCCGCGCTTCCGGTCGCGGCCCCAATGGGCCAGCATCCAGCTTGGCAGGCTGGCGTCGCTGATCGAGGAGCAGTGCGCGCCGCCATCCGACAGGCCCAGCACCGTCTCCGGTGAGGTCAGCATGGTGCGGATGATGTCGTGGTTGTCCTCATTGTAGCCGACGATGGGGAAGAACAGGAACTTGTCGAGCCCGCCGGCAAGGTAGTCGTAGGCGACCTCGTCCGGCGTGTGGTTGGAGCGGCGGGCGATGGCGCCGATGCTCTGGCTGGCCTCGGGCTCATAATCCGGCGGATCGCCCATGACGAACATGCGGTCCCAACCGGTGGTGATCTGCATGCGGAACTGCGACAGGCGGCGGACCAGTTCGTCGGATGGCGAGTCGGCCAGGATCGCGGCGCGCATCGCGGGGTCCTGGAGGCGCTTCAGGCGTTCCGCGGCGGGGAGCTTCAGCAGTTCCTGGTAGGTGGGCCTGATCGAGAACGGGTTCAGGGCCGTATCTACGCCGAGCATGACGCCCACCGGCCGCCCGGCCACCTGGGCGGTGACGTTGGCGCCTTGCGAGCGCGCGTGGCGAACGCCGGCCATGAGGCGCTGCCAGCGTACGGGATCGGTCGGGCGGTCGGTCAGCAGGAACCAGACCGGGCGGCCGGTGTCCTGGCTGAGCTGGGTCATCCAGCCGAGTTCCTCGGTCTCGATGTCGAAGTCGCTGTTCACGCCGAATGCGCCGTGGCGCAGGCCCTTGAACGCCGAGCCGATGCCGAGCAGCTCCTGCACTTCGGAATAGCGGCCGGGAACCATCTCGCCGGTGGGCGTCTTGTGGGAATTGGTGCGCGAGGTGGTGAAGCCGAACGCGCCGGCCTCCAGTGCTTCGCGGGTGAGGCGGCGCATCTGGTCGATGTCGTCGGCGGTTGCCTTCTCGCGGTTGATGGCGCGGTCGCCCATCACGTAGACCCGTAGCGGGTGGTGAGGCACCTGCGCTGCCACGTCGATGGCGCGCGGCATGCGGTCGAGCGCGTCGAGATATTGCGGGAAGCTTTCCCAGTCCCACTTCAGGCCTTCGGCAAGCGTGATGCCGGGGATTTCCTCCACGGCTTCCATCAGGCCGATGAGTGAGGATTGGTGCTGCGGGCGGACGGGCGCGAAACCGACGCCGCAATTGCCGAACAGGATGGTGGTGACGCCGTGCCAGGACGAGGGAGCCAGTTCGCTTTCCCAGGTCGCCTGGCCGTCGTAGTGCGTGTGCACGTCGACCCAGCCGGGCGTGATGAGCTTGCCCTCGGCGTCGATGTCGCGACGTGCGGGGCCGGCCTTGCCGCCGACATTGGTGATGCGGTCGCCGTCGATGGCGATGTCGCCGCTGAATGCTTTCTGGCCGGTGCCATCAACGATGGTGCCGCCGCGAATGACGGTGTCGTGCATGGGCGCTCGCTCCTTGGATCCTCTTGCCGGAAAGGAGAGACCCGGCGCGTGGGCGGGTCAAGTGAGGTGCGGGGACGCTTGTGCCGGTCGGGCCCGCTGAGTTTGCTTCCGGCGCGTCCTGGGCGGTGGCAAGAATGTCGGCGCATGATTCGATTCGTCGATGTCGGGTTGACCTATGGCCGTGTCGCAAGGGCGGCCGATACCCCGGACAATCCGGAGGTTCTGCATGACATCAGCTTCATGCTGCCTGATGGTGCGTTCCGCTGGCTGTTGGGGCCGTCCGGTGCGGGCAAGACGAGCCTGTTGCGCCTGATGTATCTTGCGATCAGGCCGACACGCGGTCGCATGGCGATATTGGGGACCGATATCGAGACCGCGCAGCGGCGCGCGCTGCCCCGCCTGCGGCGGCGTATCGGCGTGGTGTTCCAGGACTTCCGCCTGCTGCCGCACCTGTCGGCGTTCGACAATGTCGCATTGCCGCTGCGGATCGCCGGTCGGCCGGAGGGCCAGATCCGCGCCGACGTGGGCGAGATGCTGCGCTGGGTGGGGCTGGCGCGACAGGCCGGTGCGCGGCCGGCGGAGCTGTCCGGCGGCGAACAGCAGCGCGTGGCCATTGCGCGGGCGGTCATCGCGCGTCCGAGTCTGCTGCTGGCGGATGAACCCACCGGGAACCTGGACGACGCGCAGGCGGAACGCCTGATGCAGTTGTTCAAGGAGATGAACCGGCTGGGAACGACGGTTGTCGTCGCGACGCACAACGACTCGCTCGTGGGTCGCCACCCGGCCCAGGCTTTGCGCTTGTCACGCGGGCGGCTGCTCGAGTTGCGGTAATGGCAGTGGCAACGTTGCAGGCAGGCCGCCTCTTGCGTCCCGCCGGGTTTGACGAGCTGGGGCTACGCCGGGCGATCTCGGAACGGATGTTGCCGTTCCTGGTGGCGGCGATGGCCTTCCTCGCCGGGCTGGCAATGGCCGGGTGGGTCGGCGCCGCATCGTTGGCCGAGCGCTGGCAGAATGTATCGGCGTCAACGCTGACAGTACAGGTGCCGAAACCGGGGCAAGCCGCGGCACAGGACGATGGGACGCGGATCGAGCGGGTGATGAGATTGCTTGTTGGGTCCCCTGGGGTCGTATCGGCGCGCGCGCTGACTGACGACGAACTGGCTGACCTGCTAAAGCCGTGGCTTGGAAGCGATGTCGAGCGCCTTGCCATTCCATTGCCCGCGGTGATTGCCGTGCAGCTTGCGGGACCGGACGTTCCACTGGAGTCGCTGGCTCGCCGTCTCGACGAAACGGCGCCGGGCGCCCGTATCGAAAATCAGGGGGTTTGGGCACGCCGGCTGACGGTACTCGGCCGCAGCCTGCAGGCCAGTGCGGCCCTCGCCTTGCTGCTGGTGACCATCGTGGCGGCTGCGGTGATTGCCGTGGCTACGCGTGCCGGCCTGACCGCGCGGCGCGAAGCCATCGAGATTGTCCACGGGCTTGGCGCGACCGATAGCTATATCGCTGCCAGGTTTGCTCGCCGCGCCACGACGCTTGCCGTCGTCGGTGGGCTGATCGGGACCCTTCTTGCGCTGCCCGTCCTGCTGACGCTCGGCTACCTGGCGGCGCCGTTTACCGGCGACAGCGCGGGGCTTGAATCGCGCATGGGTTTCCTGGATCTGCTGCCAGCGATGCTTTGGCTGGCCCTGCCGGGATTGCCTGTCGCCGCGGCGGCGATCGGCTTCCTGACCGCCCAGATCACCGTCCGACGCTGGCTGCGGAGATTGCCATGAGGGCCCGCAGCATCCTGGGAGCATCGGCGCTGCAGCGGGTCTTTGCGCTCGCCGGCCTTGCGGCGATCGTGGCGCTGGTCGCATGGCTCGCCGGCTTTGTCTGGTTTCTCCATCTGGTCGGCGAGACGGTGGAGATACCGGCTCATACCGATGGGATCGTCGCGTTCACCGGGGGACCCGATCGCGTGGAAACAGCATTGCGGCTGCTCGACGAGGGGCGCGCAGACCAACTGCTGCTGTCCGGGATTGGCGGCGGAGCAGAACTGCCCGAACTTGCCCACCTGGCGGGCCTGCGTGCGACGCCTTTGTATGCGCGGGTGACCATCGGCCGTGGTGCCACGACAACCCGCGGCAATGCGGCCGAGACCGCGGCGTGGGTACGCGCAGATTCCATCCGGTCGCTGCTCGTCGTGACTGCATCGTATCATATGCCGAGGGCGATGTCTGAACTCTCGCACGCACTGTCAAACGTGCGGCTGTATCCGGTGCCCGTATCTACGGGCAGGGCAACCCCGTTGCGGTTGCTGGCCGAGGAATATGTCAAGTACCTGATATCGATATCGGGCCTGACCGGATTCCTTCCGGCCAGGGAGGTTCCGTCGCTGCATATGGCGCAGGTCGGATGACATTAGTTCGTTCGGCGCTGTTCAACTGTTTTTTCTTCATCACGACGGCGATGATGACGCTGGTGCTCGGCACCTACATCCGGTTGGTGAAGCCCGGATGCGTACTGGCGCTTGCTCAGCTTTGGGCACGTACCATGCTTTGGGCCGCGCGCGTGATCTGTGGCATTCGCCTGGAAGTGACGGGGCTCGAGCAGCTGGAAGGCGATGAGCCGAGGCTGATCGCCTCGCTGCACCAGTCCACGTTCGACACCATCGTCTGGCTGACGCTGTTGCCTCGGTCCTGTTACGTGGTGAAGCGAGAGTTGTCGCGTGTGCCGCTGTTCGGCGCGCTGCTGAAACTGGCCGGGATGATCGTGGTGGATCGTTCCGGAGGTGCTGCGGCGCTGCGCGGCCTGATCAGGGATGCGGAGCGTGCCGTTCGCGAGCGACGTCAGATCATCATCTTCCCGGAAGGTACCCGGGGGGAACCCGACGCGATCCTGCCATTGCAACCCGGCATTGCGGCCATCGCCGCGCGGACCCGCCTGCCGGTGTTTCCGGTCGTGACCGATGCCGGACACATCTGGGGCAGGCGGGCCTTTCACAAATTCTCCGGGACCATTCACGTCCGGGTGCTCGAGCCGATCGCCGCCGGCACGGAACGCCCCGCGCTGATGCGGCGCCTGGCGGAAGCGTTTCGTACACCTGTGGAAAACCCTGTGGGTTGAGCGCGGCCCGGTCTCGCATGTCACCGCAATATGCTGGCGGACAGGCCTGAAGAATCAGGCATTTTTTGAGCCTCTGACCCTGCATGGTAACCGTCCGGCGTCATGGGGATAAGCAAACGCCGACCGTGGGTTTGCGACGCGGCGCCATTTGCCTGTAAGGCGCGGTGCGGTTCCGGGGCGAGGGCAGATGCGGTTCAGAAGGTGGGTGTGGATCGTATCGCTGGCCGTGGTGGTCGTGTTGGGAATGGCGGCGACGGTCACCTGGTATCTGGCGACCCGCCATCTGATGCAGGGCTTCGCCGAGTGGCAGGCCAGCCTGAGGCAGGCTGGCTGGCAGGTCGATGCGGGCACGCCCATCGCGGGTGGCTGGCCGTACGCCGCCACGGCGACGATTCCCGCAGTCGCGATCAGTGATCGAGGGCGCATGGTGCCCGGCGGCATCGACTGGCGCGCCGCCAACCTGAGGTTGCGTGTATACGCATGGCATCCGCTGACACTGGTGGCGAGCCTCTCTGGCAAGCAATCGCTTGCCATCGGCGCTGTGAGCAGTGGCTACACCGCCGAACGGATGGCGCTCGCGATCCCACTGGACAGCGATGCGCCAGAGCAATCGGCTGACGTCACCATCGCCAGGCTTCGCGTTGGCAATGGCGGGTTGGAGTCACTGCATGCCCTGGTGAAGTTCCATCCGACGGCCGCACATGACGGATCAACAGCCGACATTTCCGCCGGCGCGGAGTCGATCACGCTGACCGGCGAGGCGGCGCGGCCGTTGGGCTCGCAGATCTCGCGCGTCCGCCTCGAGGCGGCACTCTCCGGCACACTGGCCTCCGGTCTGGATCCAAAAGCCGCTGCTGCCATCTGGCGCGCGTCAGGCGGAGCCTTGCATATACGGGATCTGCAACTCGATTGGGGGCCGCTCGATCTGACCGCGAGCGGGACCCTGTCGCTCGACGAGAATCTGCAACTGCAAGGTGATGGGACTGCACATGCCGTCGGGTATGCGGAAACGCTGGACGCGCTGGCGACGCATGCCGTCCTGACTCGCGCTGCTGCGACCGCAGCCAAGGCGGTGCTGTCACTGCTGGCGAGCTATCCGGCGAATGGCGGTGCGCCGAGTGTCGACGTGCCGCTGGCTTTGAAGAACGGCACTCTGGCGATGCACCAGGTGCCGTTGGCGAGGCTGCCGCAAATCGTCTGGCCATAATTAATCGTGTAGTCAAATTACTCGACATTCCCGGTTCGGGCGCGTAAAGTTAAGTCATGTCGGTTCTGATCATCACGGTGCGAATTAAGGGCCCGGCTGCCTGAGCAGCCGGGGATAGTCACCCTTCTTGTCGAAGCCGTAGATCCGGAGCCTACCTTCCATGCCTGACGAATTATCTGCTGTTGCCGTCCGTTTCATGTTGGACGCGGACCCCGCACCTGGCCTGCTTCCCCGGTTGCTCCAACCCCTCGCGAAACGGGACCTGATCCCTGATCGGATGTGGTCGCACCGCGCGGGCGGCACACTGCACATCGAAATCGCGATGGACGGCATGCCGTGTGAAATCGTGCACCTGGTCGAGGGCAACCTGCGGCAGATCGTCGGCGTCAGAAGCGTCGTGCTGGTGCGACGGGAGCGGGTGCGGGACGCAGCCTGATCGGAGTCTGCGCGGTTGGAGCGTTGTGCTTGATCGCGTGATTCGGACCTCCGGTGATTCCGCCTGCTGTCATCACGCTCTATCGGCGGGCGGGCTTCGCGATCGGTGGCAGCGTCTTGTCGGGATATCGGCACCATTGCGCCGCGACACACCGCCAGCACTCGGGCGCGCGGGCCTTGCACACGTAGCGTCCGTGCAGGATCAGCCAGTGATGGGCATCGCGCAGCATATCGGGCGGGATGCGTTTGACGAGTGAGTCTTCCACGGCGCGCGGCGTGCCGCCCGGCGCGATGCCGGTGCGGTTGCCGAGCCGGAAGATGTGGGTGTCCACCGCCATCGTGCTTTCGCCGAACGCGACATTCAGCACGACGTTGGCCGTCTTGCGACCGACACCGGGAAGCGCTTCCAGCGCGTCGCGATCACGCGGCACGGTGCCGCCATACTGCTCGAGCAACTGGCGGGAGAGTTCGACGACGTTGCGTGCCTTGCCTTGCCACAGACCGATCGAGCGAATGTGCCTGGCGACGCCCTCTACGCCGAGGCGCACGATCGCTTCGGGTGTCGCTGCTTCGGCAAAGAGAGTCTCTGTCGCGCGATTGACCGATGCATCGGTCGCCTGCGCGGAGAGCACGACGGCGATCAGCAAGGTGAACGGATCGATGAAGGTCAATTCGCTGCGCGGGTCGGGGTTGGCCTTGGCCAACGCTTCAAGGAAGCCACGTACGTCGTCGCGCGTCATGGGGCGCGCCTTGCGGGGTCTTGCCGGCATGGCAATGGTTCTCGCGCTGTGGCGCCTGTCCGACAAGGGGTTGTTGCGCTAGATGGGATGCATGGACGCCGACGCGATTCAGTTCGAGGCACTGATCGTGCCGCACCGCAGCCTGTCACGGCGCGGGCTGCGCGTGCTGATGGCGTCGATCGTGCTGTTGTCGGCGGTTCTTGTGCTGCGCTTCTGGTTTATCGGCGCCTGGCCTGTCGCGGCGTTCAGCGTGGTGGAGATTGGCCTGGCGCTGTTTCTGCTTTCGCTCAATGAGAAGCGCGCACGGGCGAGCGAGCTCATCATGCTGTCCGACGCGGGGTTGCGGATTGTACGAACCGATGCGCGTGGCCGGCGGCGGGAAGTGTTGCTGCCTGTGGGCTGGCTGAATGCGGTGATGGAGGAGCCACCGGGCGCGGTGCCGAAGCTGCTGCTGGTCGCGCATGGATTACGCGAGGAGATCGCCGCCCATCTGGGGAGTGCGGAGAAGCGCGACCTGTGGGCTGCGCTGCGCGATGCCTTGCATCGGCTGCGCAGCCCCACCTTTGACAACCCTCAGCTGTAGTCGAACCGGGTCAGCGTTGGTCTGCGCGCTCTAGGCGTCGGCGGGGCCCATCGACTTGATCAGATCGAACACGCGCTTGCGGACTGCGGGATCGGTGATGCGATAGTAGGCTCGCACGAGCTCGAGGGTCTCTCGCCGGTTCAGGGCGTCGTCGGCGAAGCCGTCGTGCGAGTCGGAAAAGCTCCCGGTCCGGCGCCCCGTTGGGCCACCATAGGTGCTTGCCAGGCTCTCCGGCATGTCGTCGAAGAAGAAGCTGATCGGTACGTCGAGGACCCGAGAAAGATCGAAAAGCCGCGATGCGCCGACGCGATTGACGCCGCGCTCATACTTTTGCACTTGCTGGAACGTGAGGCCGAGAGCTTCGCCCAACCGTTCCTGGGACATGCCAAGCAGGGTACGCCGAAGCCGGATGCGCGATCCAACATGGACGTCGATCGGGCTGGGACGCCCCTCTTTCTCGGCACCCACGACGTGTTCGCCGCGCGCCATATCCGCAATCCCTTTCATTTCATCCACCTGGTCGGCTCCTGATGGTAGCCGGCACAACCGACTTTCGGTTGTCGTTAACTGAACCTTAATTGCACAACCTTCAATTGTCAACAGTCTGCATCAATTTACTCGCCTCGTCCACAAATTAGACTTTTGGCCAACTTTGTCGGCAAACAGTCTCGGGCGACGCCAACCGTTCGCTGCAAGCAGGCGAGGGGCAACCCCGAACGCGAGTGCAACCGTACTCAGTAAGGTGGGTAACCAGAGCCCGAGCCGCGCATACAGCGTCTCAGGCAACGGTGACGGTAATGTGACCATGAGGACGCCGGTCTGCAACATGTCCATGCGCGCCAGTTCGTGACCGCGCGCATCGAACGCCGCAGATATTCCGGTATTCGCCGCGCGCACCAGGGGCAGGCCTTCCTCGACGGCACGCAACCGTGCGGCCGCGAGATGCTGACGCGGTCCGCTCGAGTTGCCGAACCACGCATCATTGGTGACGTTCACCAGCCAGTCCGGCCGATCATGCCGATCGACGATCTGGCCGGAAAATATCGCCTCGTAGCAGATCAGCGCACCGAACGGCGGGAGCGCTGTCGCATGGAGCGTGCGTGGTCCCGGCCCGGCAGCGAAGCCGTTGCCGGGCAGCACCATGATCGGCAATGGCAACCAGTCAGGGATGTATTCGCCGAACGGGACCAGGTGCCATTTGTCGTACACGCCGGCGACCGCACCGCCGTCGAGGACTGCGAACAGGCTGTTGCGGGGCCGGCGCTGCGCATCGAAACGGATGCTGCCGACGAGGGATGGGGTGCCGTTGATTGCATCTTCGATGACACGGCGCGCGGTATCGTCGTAGTCGAGATAGCCGGGGAATGCCGTCTCGGGCCAGATCTCGACCAGGGCGCCATCGCCCGCATCTGTCCGTGCGCGCCTGGCCAGGTCGAGATAGTGGCGGAATATGCTGACGGCGAGGTCCTGATCGAATTTTTGCCCCTGTGCGATGTTTCCCTGGAGGAGTGCCACGGTCAGATGGGTTGATGCCGGTGTTGTTTGATGCAGGCGCGCAATGCCGAACGCGGACCAGGCAACCAGAAGTGCCGTGCCGGCCAGGCGCCAACGCCAGCCGAGGCCCGGCGTCGCCGCGAGGATCAGTGTGACAAATGTCAGCCCATGCACGCCAACGAGCGAAGCGGGTTGGATGAAGACATCGCCAATCGCGCCGGGCACTTCCCAGACACTGCCCCACAGGTTCCAGGGAAATCCGGTGAGGACGAACTGGCGCGCCAGGTCCATCAGCACCCAGGCGCCCGCCAACGCCAACACGCGCGGCCAGCCGCCGGGCGCCCATCGTGCCACGGCACAGGCAACGGCAATGAACACGGCGAGTGCCGCCGCCAGTGCCGGCACGGCGAGCGGTACCAGCCACCAGAAGCGGGCGGCCTCGAACAGGATCGCCTCGGTGATCCAGTAAAGACCGAGAACGTGGTGTCCAAGACCGAACCACCAGCCGCGGCGCGCCGCGACGGCGGGGCTTCGCGCACCATCGATCAGTGCCAGCAGGCCCGGCACGGAAATCAGCAACACCGGAATCGCATGGACAGGTGGCAAGGCGGAAGCGGACAGCGCGCCGAGCGCAAGTGCGGCGATGTCGGCGCGAAAGCCGCGCAACGCCACCAGGCTTGCGAGGAAGCGAGAGAACATACCAGCCGGCTACACGGCTGCCGCATGGCAGGCAACCTGGCGGGTGGGTGGACTATAGGAGGAATTTCTTTCCACACCCCCTCCTCTTGCCTTTCCAGGCAAATCCTTCTTTTTCGGCTAGGTAAATTGGGGAGGAGCCATTGGCGCCATCAATCACCCGACGCGCGCTGGGCGCTGGGGCCCTCACGCTGCTCGCGGCGCCTCGTATCGCACGAGCCGCTGCGCCGCAGGAAATCCACATCGACTGGGCGACCTACAATCCTGTCAGCATCGTACTGAAGCAGCAGGGATTGCTCGAGCAGGAGTTCGCTCCGGACAAGATCGGCATCCGCTGGGTACAGTCGCTGGGGTCCAACAAGGCGCTCGAGTTCCTGAACGCCGGTTCGCTCGATTTCGGCTCAAGCGCGGGCGCCGCCGCGCTGATCGGCAAGATCAACGGCAATCCCATCAAGTCGATCTATGTCTATTCGAAGCCGGAGTGGACCGCCCTTGTCACCATGAAGGACAGCCCAGTCCGGACCGTCGCGGATCTGAAGGGTCAGCGGATCGCCGTGACGCTTGGCACCGATCCGCACATCTTCCTGGTCCGCGCGCTGGCCACTGCCGGGTTGACGCAGAAGGATGTAAAGCTGGTTCTGCTGCAACATCCCGATGGGCGCACTGCATTGGAACGCGGCGACGTGGCAGCCTGGGCGGGTCTCGATCCGATGATGGCGGCATCGCAGGTCGAGAGCGGCGCGCGGCTGCTCTATCGCAATCCAGATGCGAACACCTACGGCGTCCTGAACGTGCGCAGGCAGTTTGCCGCGCAGAATCCGGACCTGGTCCGACGCGTGCTGGTGACCTATGAAAGGGCGCGGCGCTGGTCGGTGGAGCATCCGGCTGACCTGAAGGCACTGATGGTGGCCGCGATGAAGTTGCCGGACGCCGTGGTCGCGCTGCAACTCGAGCGAAACGATCTTTCCAGTGGTGCCATCGGCGACAAACAGGCAGCGACCATCATTGAGGCCGGCAAGGCCCTTCAGCAGGCCGGCATCATCGAGGCGGATGTGGATGTGACGGTGGAGACCGGCACCATGATCGATCCAACATTCGCTCGTGCCGCGGGGGCATGAGGCGTGCCCTGACCGGACTGATCATTCCGGTCATAGCGGGTGTGGCCTGGGAGGTCGCGGTGCGGTTCGGCGTCGTGCCAGGCCGGCTGATGCCACCTCCGTCGCAGTTGCTGCGAACCGCGATCTCGCTGATCCGATCGGGCGATCTGCAAACGCATGCCGCCGCGACAATGTCGCGCGTCGGCATCGGGTTTGGCTTTGGCGCGCTGGCGGGGACGTTGCTCGGGATGCTGACCGGTGCGAGCCCTCTTGCACGTCGCCTGCTGGATCCGTCGGTGCAGGCACTGCGTGCCATTCCGTCGATTGCCTGGGTGCCGATCTTCATTCTCTGGCTCGGCATCTTCGAGATGTCGAAGCTGGCGCTGATCGCGCTTGGTGTGTTTTTCCCGATCTATCTCGGCACGCTATCGGCGATCCAGGACGTTGACCGCAAGCTCATCGAGGTAGGCCGCGTGTTTGGTCTTTCTCGCGCCGGCGTCATGCTGCGCATCACGTGGCCCGCGGTGCTTCCGACCTGGATTGCCGCGCTGCGCAGTGGCCTGGGCCTCGGCTTCATGTTCGTGGTGGCGGCGGAACTGATGGGCGCGTCCGAAGGGCTTGGGTATCTGCTGGTGTTCGGGCAACAGATGGGTCAGGCCGATGTGATCCTGGTGGCGATGATCGTGTTCGCGTTACTCGGCAAGCTGTCGGACGCGCTGCTCGTTGCGGTGACCGCTCCGCTGCTGCGCTGGCAGGACACCGTGAGGGCACGGCTGTGACGACACTGGCGATCGAGGGCCTGAGCAAGACCTACGCCGATGGGACCGAGGCCCTGCGCGACATGCACCTGTTCGCGCACAGCGGCGAGATCGTGGCACTGCTTGGCGGATCCGGTTGTGGCAAGACAACGCTGCTGCGGCTGGCGGCTGGGCTGGATGAGCCGAGCGCCGGCAGCATCGCCATTGACGGCAAGGCGGTGACCGGCACGCACGCGGCGATCAGCGCGGTGTTCCAGGAGCCGCGGCTGCTGCCCTGGCTGAGCGTCGAGCGCAACATCGGTTTCGGCGGTCGTCGCATTGCGAATGGAGAGCGGCGGCGCCGTATCGACGATCTGTTGCAGCGCACCGGATTGGCTGGCTATGGCGACCGCTGGCCCAAGGACCTGTCCGGTGGTCAGCAGCAGCGCGTCGCGATGGCTCGCGCGCTGATCGGACGCCCTGGGATCCTTCTGCTGGATGAACCGTTCTCCGCGCTGGACGCGTTCACGAGGTCAAGCCTGCATGAACTGGTGCTGGCGCTCTGGCAGGATCTGCGCCCGACGATCCTGCTGGTGACGCACGATGTCGATGAAGCGGTGTTCCTGGCGGACCGTGTGATCGTGATGCGGCCACGGCCTGGACGTGTGCACGAGACGATGACCATCACGTTGGCGCGGCCACGCAACAAGCTCGCGGCTGAACATGACATCACGCGGCGCAACGTGTTGCGTGCGATCGATCGTTCGCTGGCGGGAGATCGCATCTCTGCGACGGGTGGAGGCGCGATATCGCCGTGGGTGTGATTTGACTCGCGGCGTTCGACCTCCCCCACTGCTGTGCAACATGGTGGAGGAGCGATGATGGCGGAGTGGCAGAAGCGGCAGGTCGGGCGTACGAACCTGTACGTGACGTCGATGGGGCTTGGCACTGCCACGCTCGGCGGCAGCCGTATCGCGATGACACATGACGAGCGGCTTGATGTGATCAGGTCCGGTTGGAATGGTGGCGTGCGCTACTTCGACACGGCGCCGTTCTATGGCGTCGGCGCGGCCGAGCGAGCGGTGGGTGATGCACTGCGCGACAAGCCGCGGGGCGAGTGGGTGCTGTCCACCAAGGTGGGGCGGCTGCTGCGGCCGTATGACAGCGGCGGCAAGACGAGCGACGGACGGATCGCGCCGCTGCCGTTCGAGGTGGAATACGACTACTCGTATGACGGCATCATGCGTTCGGTGGAGGACAGCTACCAGCGCCTTGGCCTGGCGAAGATCGACATCCTGTTCGTGCACGACATCGGCGTTTACCAGCACGGCGAGGCAGTGAACGCGGCACACATGAAGGCACTGCGGGAGAGCGGCTACCGTGCGCTCGACGAATTGCGCCGCAGCGGTGTTGTGAGTGCCATCGGGCTTGGGGTGAATGAGAAGGAAGTGCTGATCGAGGTGCTGAAGTTCGGCGACTGGGATGCGTTCCTGCTGGCGGGGCGATACACGCTGCTGGAACAGGGACCGCTCGATGATCTGCTGCCGATGTGCAGCGCGCGCGGTACGTCGATCGTGGTGGGTGGGCCGCTGAACTCCGGCATCCTCGCGGGACGCGATACCTGGAATTACGCGGCGGCACCGCCGGAGATTGTGCAACGGGTCACGGCGATCCGTGCGGTGTGCGATGCGCACGGTGTGCCGCTGGCAGCCGCGGCGTTGCAGTTCCCGCTGGCGCATCCGGCGGTGGCCGCGATCATTCCGGGCCCGCGCGCCGCCGGGGAATTCGAGCAAAACGCTGCGCTGATGCGGCACACTATCCCGGCGGCGTTGTGGACGGATCTGCGCGAGCAGAAGTTGCTGCACCCGGATGCGCCGACGCCGTCCTGAACAAAGGAGATCGTACCATGCCTGAAGTCTATGTCCACGCGATCGAGGGGCGGAGCAAGGACCAGAAGCGCGCGCTCATCAAGGACATCACGGATGCGGTGGTGAAGAATTTCGGCGTCACCGCCGATGCCGTACTGGTTGAGATCATCGAGACCGCGCGCGACAACAAGGCCAAGGGCGGGGTGCTGTTCAGCGAGCGCTGACGCGGCGGCGGCAGGGGCGGTTTGACTTCGCCCCTGACAGCCGCCAATGATCCCCGCTTCCTTTGGACCCGCCCCGAAAGGTCGCGGGCGGGCGATCCATTGGAAACGTCACAAGAAGGGTTCATCCCCCATGATTTCCTCGCTGTTGCCGAACTATGCCCGAGCCGACCTTGCCTTTGAAAAGGGTGAAGGCGCCTGGTTGTGGACGGTGGACGGGCGACGATTCCTCGATTTTGGTTCGGGCATTGCCACCGCGTCGCTCGGACATGCGCATCCGCACCTGGTGAAGACGATCGCCGAACAGGCCGCGAAGGTGATGCACACGTCGAACCTGTACCGCATCCCGCAGGCGGAACGCCTGGCGCATCGGCTGGTCGATGCGACGTTCGCGGACAGTGTGTTCTTCTGCAACTCGGGCGCCGAGGCGAACGAGGGCATGATCAAGATGATGCGGCGCGCGATGTCGGATGCCGGCAAACCGGAGCGCTTCCGCTTCATCTGCTTCGAGGGTGCGTTCCATGGCCGCACGCTGGCGACGCTGGCGGCCACGGGAAACGCGCACTACCTGGAAGGCTTCGGCCCGGTGGTCGATGGCTTCGACCACGTGCCGTTCAACAACATGAACGCGGTGCGCAACGCGGTTGGCGCCAACACCTGCGGCATCATCGTCGAGCCGGTGCAGGGTGAGGGCGGCGTGCGGCCGGCGGACATGCAGTTCCTGCGTGACCTGCGTACGATGTGCGATGAATACGACATCATCCTCGGGATGGATGAGGTGCAGTCCGGCATGGGGCGCACGGGCAAGCTGTTCGCGCATGAATGGGCCGGCATCGCGCCGGACGTCATGTCGTCGGCCAAGGGTATCGGCGGCGGGTTCCCGCTCGGCGCCGTGCTGGCGAAGGAGCGGTTCGCCAAGGCGCTGGTACCGGGTACGCATGGCACGACGTATGGCGGCAACCCGCTGGCCTGCTCGGCGGGCAACGCGGTGCTGGACATCATCCTGGCGCCTGGTTTCCTTGAAGGTGTGGACCGCAAGGGCCGCCGGCTCCGCGCCGAACTGGATGAGATCGCGCGCGAGTACCCGCAGGTTTACGAGAACGCCCGCGGCATGGGGCTGCTGTTGGGCTTGAAGTGCGTCCTGCCGGTTGCGGAGGTGCAGGCTGCGTGCGTTGCCGAGGGCCTGATGGCGATCACCGCCGGTGAAAACGTGCTGCGTCTCGCGCCGCCATTGGTGGTGACGGATGCGGATCTGGACGAGGCGGTGACGATGCTGCGGCGCGCTACCCGGCGGGTGCTGCCTTCAACCGCGAAGGCAGCGGCGAAATGAGCGCCTCGCTGAAACGGAACGAGCAGCACTCGACGGCGCAGGTCGAGGGCCTGCGCCACTTCCTCGACCTGCGCGACTTCGAGCCGGGAACGCTGCGCCAGATGCTGGATGTCGCGGCGAACTACAAGCGGGCAGGCGTGTCCTCGCGTCCGCTGGCGGGGAAGACGCTGGCGCTGATCTTCGAGAAACCGTCCACCCGGACCCGTGTGTCGTTCGAAGTCGGCATGCGGCAACTGGGCGGCGACGTGATCGTGCTGTCGGCGCGCGACATGCAAAGCGGCCGCGGCGAGACGCCGGCCGACACGGCGCGCGTGCTGTCGCGGTATGTCGATGCGATCATGTTGCGCACCGACGACGTCGCGAAGCTTCATGAACTGGCGGCGTACGCCACGGTCCCCGTGATCAACGGGCTGACCGACACGTCGCATCCGTGCCAGCTGATGGCCGACGTGATGACGTTCGAAGAGCACCGCGGGCCGATCGCCGGCCAAGTCGTCGCCTGGTGCGGCGATGGGAACAATGTGGCGCGCAGTTGGATCGAGGCTGCCGTGCGCTTCGGCTTCACGCTGCGGCTGGCGACACCGGACGCGCTACGTCCTCCAGCCGAGCTGATCGCCTGGGCGCGCGCGCAGGGTGGCAAGATCGAGCTGACCGATGATCCGGCGAAGGCAGTGGCCGGTGCGCGCTGCGTGGTGACCGACACCTGGGTTTCCATGTCGGATGATCCGAACAGCAACCGGCACAACATGCTGGCGCCGTATCGCGTGGACGGCACGTTGATGGCGAAGGCCGCGCCGGATGCGCTCTTCATGCACTGCCTGCCGGCGCATCGCGACGAGGAAGTCACCGCCGAGGTCATTGACGGGCCCCAGTCCGTGGTTTTCGACGAGGCGGAGAACCGGCTGCATGCCCAGAAGGGTGTGCTGGCCTGGGTGCTGGGAGCCGTCCGCTAGACGTCAGCCGGCCTGAGCAATCACGCCGGGGTGATGTCTGCATTGCAGACGACACGAGGCTCAGCCCTTTGCTGCGGCGCAGCAAGACACCATGTCCGTGCACCGCCGGTGGGACAGGAGTGTTGCTGCGTATGAAGTGGTCACGTGAGCTGCGTATCGCACGCCGCAGTCTGCGGACCGCCCTGAAGGCGGCCTCGGCAGTGGCAAGCGCAAACGCCAGGGCGGCCAGATGGATCGAGTGGTCATCGCCGTCACCTGGCGGGCTGCAGCATGTCGCCGAGTTTGGCAGCAATCCTGGCAAGCTTGCGATGTATGTGCATGTGCCGCCGACGTTGGTCGCCGGCGGCCCATTGATCGTGTTGCTGCATGGTTGCGGTCAGAGTGCCGCGACCTTCGCGGCCGATGCCGGCTGGATTGCCCTGTCGGATCGACTGGGCATCCCGCTGTTGCTGCCGGAGCAACTCGGGGCGAACAACCGTGGGCGCTGCTTCAACTGGTTCCAACCGCTGCATGTGAAGCGGGGGTTCGGGGAAGCCATGTCGATTTGCCAGATGGTGGAGACGGCGGTGGAAACTCTGGGAGCCGATCCGCAGCGTGTGTTTGTCGCCGGGTTGTCGGCCGGCGGCGCGATGACGGCGGCCCTGCTGGCGGCCTACCCGGACGTGTATGCTGCCGGTGCTGTCGTCGCGGGATTGCCCGTTGGTGCGGCCAGTTCGACGACGGAGGCGCTGGCGCGGATGGCGGAAGCCGGTCCCGCGCGGTCGCGTGAGGCCTGGGCGCTGGAGGCGCGGGGTGCCGCGCCAATCGGATATGCCGGCCCTTGGCCCCGCGTGTCGATCTGGCACGGGGCCGCCGACGATGTCGTGGACCCGGGCAATGCCCGCATGCTCGCGGACCAATGGTCGGCTCTGCATGGCCAGGCCAGCGGCACGGCTGCGACGATGGCGAGTGGCAAGCGCCGCACGATATGGGGTCCCGCGGACCGCCCCCTCGTCGAATTGTGGATGCTGCCGGATCTACCGCACTCCTGGCCCGTCGGCGCAGTCGACCGTGTTGCGAGGTTCTGGGAGATCGACGGCGATTAACCGCATCGCAAGGCCGCGCGTGCACCATGCATGATCTCAGGAAGGGAGCGATCAATGGCTTCCGATGCGGATCTGCGTACTGCAATAGTGGCAGAGGGCGATCTCGATTGGGGTAACCAATTCCGGCAGACTCTGCCGGAATGCGACCTGTACCCTCTGATGGTCCGAACCAACCTGGAGGCGGTCGATCTCGCCCATACGGTGGTGGCGCGGTTGGTGATCCTGGACATGCGGGTGGCGGTGCGGGAATGCATGCGGGCGTGCGTCAGCATCCGGCGGATCCCGACTTATGTATCCACCCCGATCATCATGCTCATCAATGACATCGATCAAACGACGTTGGAGGCAGGGCGACAGGCTGGCACTACCCGCTTCGTGACGCTGCCAATCTCCATCTTCGCGATGAAGCAGGAGATCATGATGGTGCTTGGCGCGGCTCCGCAGCATCCTACTGCCTACGCAGAGTGGAAGCCTCGAGCCGAACCTTCGCCAGCGTTCGGCGAGACGCAGGCGTTCATCGATGGGCGCAACCTGCTGGATCTTTATCGCCGAGCGGGCGCCGCCAGAATCTTACGGCGCGTCACTGTGCTCCGCTGACCGCCAACTCGCGCAGTTCCGGCAGCGAGGAACGCGCGGCGGCTTCCAAGGCGTGCGCAAGGTCGCCTGCCTGGGGCGAATTCAGGGCGGCGGCATCGGCGAACTGTCCCGCGGCGTCGGCCAATGATCCGAGCCCGAACAGCGTCGCGAGGTAGGCGACTTCGTGCGCGAGTTCGCTGGCCGCCGTGTCGCTCTCGGTTCCATCCAGGTGGCCGAGCTCGGCGAGCAGCAGCTCGACCTTGCGAGTCAGCATGATCAGACGCTGCTGGGCATCGTCGAACGTGATGCACGCCAGTGACGGGGTATGAACGCCGGCATCTGCCTGCATGGATGCGTGGCCGTGCTGGCGTGCGAGCCGATCGATCATGGCAACGAGTTCATGCGCGGAAAACGGCTTCACCAGGTGATGCATGATGCCAAGCGACCGACCGGCGATGATTCGCTGATCCAGCGCGTCCGATACCAGGGCAGCAATCGGCAGCAGACGCCGTTTTCCTGGCATTTTGCGGATGAGCTCGGCCGCTTCGATCCCGTTGATGCCGTCCATATCCAACACGACGACATCAAAGTTCCGGCCAGCTGCCAATGCGGCTGCATGGGCTCCATCGGTTGCCTCGGTCACCGCATGGCCGCGGTCCGTCAGAGATGCGCAGGCGAATTCGCGACTGTCGGTCACGTCGTCAACCAAGAGGATTTGCAATGGTGCTGCCGCGGGGGGCTCCGACGTTGTTTCTGCTGCTGGCGCCTCGGCCGCCGTGCCGGCCGGAAGCCCGATCCAGAATATGCTGCCCTGGGGAGCGTTCTCGCGGTACCCGATGTCGCCGCCCATCGACTGCACCAGGCGCATGGACATGGCCAAGCCGATGCCGTGACCCGGCACCCGGGTTCGCTCGGCGCCGAGGCGTTCTCCCTGCTGGAAGAGCTTGTGGCGTTGATCGTGAGCTATGCCGCAGCCGGTGTCTTTGACTTCTATGGTGATACGTTCCTCGGTTCCGCCGACTTCGATCGACACGCCCCCATGCTTGGTGAATTTGATGGCATTGCCGATGAGATTGAGCAGCACCTGGCGGAGCAGATCACCGTCAGTGACGAATTGCTCGGGAGCATCGACCTTGAATCCGTAATGCAGATCGAGACCGCGCGCGGCGATTTCCGACTCGACGATGATGCAGCATTCATCGACCATCGCCACCAGATCCACGCGCGCCATACGTGGTGTGGGAATTCGCGTCTCGATTTGCAGGTGGTTCAGGACCCGGTCGATGACGTTCCGCAGGTGGTGACCGGCGCCGACGATTGCGGCCAGATGCCGGCGGTTGGCCGGATCCATCGCGGTATCGGCGTGCAGCAGATCCGCGTTGCCGAGGATGCTGTGCAGCGGCGCGCGAAATTCGTGGCTGACCATCGCCAGATAATCGGACTTGTTCCGATTGTCCCGCTCGGCGGCATCGCGTCGTTTGATCTCGCGATGCAGTGCCAGTACCAGCACTCCGCTTAAAGCAGCGACCAACAGGCAGGCATCGAGCATCCCGGAGATCCAACGCTGGCCGTTGTCTGCCATGTCCTCATCCGGCACCGCGACGTGCAGTGAAAGTGGCAAGTCGGCGATCTGCCGCTCGGCGATGTGGTCGTCTGACTGCACAGGCTGGGAAGGGTTTGCGACCACGCGTCCGATGTCATTGCGATCGTATGGCCGGCGCATGAGGATCGTACCGTCACTGCGCTGCAATGCGATGGCACTGTGCGGCCCGAGCGGCAACCGATCGAACAGTTCATGCAGATATTTCAGGCGCAGCCCTGCGACCACCACCCCTGCGAACGTACCATCAGGACGGGAGAGCCGGCGGCTGATGGTGATGCCGGCATAATCGTCCTGGCCGAACTGGCGGCCGATAAACGTGCCAACGGAAGGATTGGTGCGGTGCGCCGTGAAGTAGTCGCGTCCCTGCCAGGGTGATCCCAGTCCGATCCCGCCCGGCGCATTGACGACCCGCCCGTCCTCGTCCAGCACATTGATGAAGGCCAGGCCCGGAAGGCTGGTGGCGCGGTCGAACAGGAACAGATTGCGCGTATTTTCGCTGAGCGATCTCAACTCCGGGGATTGCAGTCGTTCGATGATGGACTGGAGTGTGCGGTCGTACTGCCCGAAGGTCTGGACGACGTCGTAGCCGGCCAGCGTGGCAGTGGCGGATGCTGCATTTTCTGCCCGCCGCTGGGTTGCGGCATGCATGGCAACCAGGGCGATGAGGCAAACGGCAACGAATGCGGCTGCGGCGGATGAACAGGCGATCGTCCACATGACTGTGTGGGAGGGGGCCGTCAGGCGCAGCGCGCCATCTGGCAATCTCGGCAGACGCATGAACCTTCTCCCAGCGGCGCCTGCAATGATAGTCATGGAAGTACTAGCCAACGGTTGACGCGCCGGCATGGCCCCCGTTCAGTTGACGGCGTATCCTTGCCAACAACTCTGCCGATTGGAGGTTGCATGCGGCTCCTGCTCGCGACGATGTCGCACGAGACCAATACGTTCTCCCCAGTCCCGACCAAGCTGGAGCGCTTCTGCCGTAACGGTACCACCTTGCTTTCCGGCCAGTCGGCGATCGACTTCTATCGCGGGACCGGCACGTGCATGGGCGGCTACCTCGCGGTCGCCGACGAGATCGGGGCCGACGTCGTGGTTCCCCTCTGCGCCAGCGCGCCACCCAGCGGCCCCGTGGACAGCGACGCCTACGAGACGTTCTGCCGCATGATCACCGACGCCGTCGCGCACGGAGGCTTCGATGCGCTGTGGCTCGATCTGCACGGCGCCATGGTCGCCGAGCGGTTCGAGGACGGTGAGGGTGAATTGCTGCGTCGCATCCGGGCGATCGACCCACGCACACCGATCTGCGTCGCTTACGACATGCATGCGAACGTATTCGATGGGATGGTCAGCCATGCGCAGGTCGTCACCGGCTACCAGACCTATCCTCACATCGACCAGAAACAGACCGCGGAACGTTCGGCGCGGGCCCTGCTGCGCGTGATGCGGGGCGAGGTGAAGCCGACGTCGGCGTGGGGCAATGCGCCGATGCTGCCGCATGTCATGGCACAGGGTACGCATCGCGCGCCCAACAAGGACCTCCAGGCGATGTGCGCGGCGTGGGAGGCGAGCGGCCGGGCACTTGCCGCGAGCCTGTTCGTCGGGTTTCCGCATGCAGACGTACCGATGGCGGGGCTGTCGGCCGTGGTGGTGACCGACAACAATCCGGCCGACGCGCAGGCGATGGTGGATGAACTGTTGTCCGCCGCGTGGCAGGGGCGCCGCGAGTTCATGTTCGACATCGAGCCACTGGAGGCGTCGGTGCGGCGGGCCAAGGCGCTGGCCGCGCCGGGACAGTTGCCGGTCGTGATGCTGGATCACTACGACAACTGTGCCAGCGGCGGCACGATGGACACCACGGATACGCTGCGCGAGATCATCCGGCAGGACCTGGACGACGTGGTGTTCTTTGGCATCTACGACCCGGATGCCGTGGAGCAGGCGGTTGAGGCCGGTGTCGGCGCGACGGTCAGCCTGTCGATCGGGGCGAAGCTACCGATGCCACAGTTGCCGGTGGCGAGCTTGCCGTTGGCAGTGACGGGCACGGTGCAGACGATCTCCTCCGGCGCGTTCCGGCTGAAGGGCGGGCTGACGCCGGGGTTGCAGATCTACATGGGGCGCACGGTGGTCCTGGACACGGGCAAGGTGCAGATCGTGCTGCTGTCGCGTCACATCGAGCCCACGGCACAGGAGATGCTTCAGGTCCTCGGCATCGATCCGGCGCGCAAGACGTTCGTCGCGATCAAAAGCCGGGTGCATTGGCGTGCCGATCTCGGCAAGGTCGCGCGCGAGATTGTCGAATGCGCCGGCGTGGGGGTCTGCACCTCGGACTACGGGCAGCTGAAATTCCACAAGGTCCGGCGTCCGGTGTTCCCGCTGGATCCTGATTTGAAATGGAACCAGCCCGCCTGATCGCGTTGACAGTGTCCATCTCTTGAAGGATCGTTGCCAACAAAACAAAACGGGGGCTTCGGCATGCAAACTAAGTTCAGCCATATGAGGCGACGCGACTTGCTGACGGTTACGGCAGGAGCATCTCTGCTGGGCATGCGCGGTGCAGCGGCGCAGTCGCAGGGTCCTTGGGCCATGCCTCCCGCAACCAAGGTGGACAAAGTCAACTTCGTCGTCTGGACGTATGGCGATATCTACACAAAAATCTCGGCCAAATTCAAAACAGACTGGGGTGTCCCCGTCGAATCAACGATTTCATCATTCAACGACCATCCGGCCAAGCTGATGACGATGTATGCGGGTGGCGAGGCGATCGATGTCTCGCAATCCTCACCGTTCTCTTTTCCGAACTTTATCAGCCAAGGTCTGGTGGAACCGCTCGACGCCTTGCCCGGGGCCAGCGACTATCGTGCTGATCTCACAGACAGTGCCAAGCAGGTCGCGGTCTATGATGGCAAATTGATGGGCCTGCCGTACTTTTCCACAGTCTGGGTCTGGAACTACTTCACGGACCTGATGGAGAAGGCCAAGTTCGAGCCGTTCAAGAGTTATGACGAGCTGATGGAGCAGTTGCGCAAGGCCAAGCAGGACAAGGTCGCGCAATACCCGATCTTCTGGGTCGCAGGAGTCGGGCTCGAGCAATTGCCTGGTACCTGGTATCAGATGACCTGGAACCGAGGGGGTGTGTTCTTCGACAAGGACGGCAACCATCAGCTTGGGCCGGGTTCGGTGGCTCGTGAAACATTGAAATGGTGGGTGCAGACTTTCAAGGAAGAGCTCGCCGATCCTGAATCGTTGAAAGCACAGTTCGTCGGTTCGGCCAAGGCATTCAGTGCCGGCAAGAATATCTACCGCGGGCCGAATCATCATTACACGCTGAATGTCGCCAATGACCCCGCGCAGTCGCCCAACGCTGGCAAGATCAAGGTGCATGGCTCGCCGGGTGACGGCAGGACGATCGGGGATACCCATGTCTATTTCCTCTGCACGGCCAATCGCGACAAGGAATGGGCCTGGAAGTTGCTGCAATACCTGGGTGGCAAGACCAAGGATGGCCAGTATACCCAGGCGACGAACCTGGCCCGCGATGCGATGCTTGGTTCGGGCTACACCACGGTGATGAAAAGCACCGCGGTGACTGAAGGTTGGAAACCCTGGGGTGATCCCGTCGAAATACTGCAGATCTGGGACAAGGCCACCTATGTCGCAGAGGTGGTGCCATCCATCTACAAGCCGTGGCATTTCCCTTGGTCCGACCGGATCAACATCGAGGTATCGAAAGCACTGACCGGGCAGACCACGCCCGATGCCTGCTGCGATGCGCTGATCGCCGCGATAAAGGAAGTGAAGAAGAGCTGACGGTGCAAGCAGCGGCCGCTTACCGCTTCCGCCGGGAGTTGCCGCCTGGCGCCCTTGGCGTGGCGATGAACATCCCTACGCTGCTGACGCTCGGCCTGGTGCTGGTTTATCCGATCTACTATGCGGCGTACCTGTCGTTCCATAAGGTCTCGCTGGCGGAGTTGCGGCGCGGTATCTTTCCGTTTGTCGGCATCGCCAATTATCAGCGCATCTTCGAGGACGATCTGTTTGTCCTGGCGTTGAAGAACACGCTGATCTTCACGGCGTTCTCCGTGACGATCGAGATCGTTGCCGCGATTGCCATCGCGCTGCTGATCAACCAGAAGCACATCTGGACCGGCAGGATCACGCAGTTTCTGATTCTGGTGCCTTATGCCGTGCCGCCGATCGCAAGCGGGTTGATCTGGTCGTTCATCTACAGCTTCGAATACGGTTTCCTGAACCGTATCCTCTTCACGACGGGCCTTTCGAACACGGCCGTCGCCTGGGCAGGCGATCCGTCCACGGCGCTGTTCGCTGTCGCGGTCGCCTATATCTGGCGCACATTGCCGTTCGCCATATTGCTGATCCATGCGGCGCTACAGGGCATCAACCAGGAACTTTACGAAGCGGCCTCTGTCGACGGCGCCGGTGCGCTGCAACGCTTCTGGCACATCACGCTGCCGTTGTTGCGGCCGATCATCGTCGTGATCCTGGTGTTGCGCACATCCTTCGCGTTTGCCGTGTTCGACGAGGTGCTGGCGATTACCCAGGGCGGCCCGGGCGACGCAACCTGGGTGGCCGCGTGGTATAGCTACAAGAAGGGCTTCTCGCCGCCATTCGATATCGGTGTCGGAGCGGCCTCGGCCTATGTCCTGGCGTTGATCATCGGGGCGATTGCGGTCGCTTATGTGGGACTGATCTACAGGCGGGCCACATAATGCGTCCGTCGCGCTGGGCAAGCATCTGGCTGCATCTGGCCAATCTGGCGGTGATTGCGTTTTTCCTTCTGCCGCTGATTGCGGTGACATTCGCCGCTTTCCAGTCGGAAAAGAGCCTGCACGCCAACACGCGAGGCCTTTGGCCCACGGAAGCCACGCTGGACAACTTCCGCGTGATCCTTTCGGGTGGCGCACAGCGCGGACGCGTGTTTGAGCAGGCCACCTACCTTCCGGATAACATCAAGAAGTTCCACTACGCGCTGATCAACAGCACGGTGATTTCGGTCAGCGTCACGCTGCTGACACTGATCTTCGCCACGCTGACAGCCTATACTATTGTGCGGTTGCGCGCACGTTGGGCGATGTGGCTGATGGGCGTCAACGTGTTTGCACGCTTCGTGCCGATCATCGTGCTGATGATTCCGCTATACGTACTGTTCCGGCAATTGGGGATGCTCAACTCGATCTTCGCTGTCATCGTCGCGGAAACGGGGTTCCTGCTGCCTTACGGCATTCTGATCATGGTGCCGTACTTCGCCACCATCCCCCCGGAGCTGGATGACGCCGCACGCATCGATGGCTGTTCACGCTTCACCGTATTCCTGCGGATCATATTGCCACTGTCCACGCCTGCCCTCGCCTCGTATGGCGCGATCGTGTTCGTGATCGCTTGGAACGATTTGCTGATTCCGCTGATCCTTAACAACCGTGCCGAGTTCATGACACTGCCGGTGATGATCGCGAGCCTGGTCGGCGACGTGTTTTCCTTCTTCAACCTGACCATGGCGATCTGTTTGATCGCACTGGCGCCTACGGTTATCCTGGTGCTGTTGTTGCGCCGGTTCGTGGTCCAGGGGCTTTCGGCCGGCGCGGTCAAAGGCTGAGGAGGAAACAATAAGAATGCTAACCCAGGAACAGGTGGATTCCTTTCGCCATAATGGGTTCCTGTTCGCCATTCCAGCGCTTGGACCGGACGAAATAGCAGCCTGCCTTGCCGGGCTGCAGCGGCTGGAGAGCGAGTTGGGCTGCGCGGTGGCGGATGCCGATGTGAAGTGGCGGTCGCACGCCTATGCGCATTCGCCATGGTTCAATGACCTGGTGCGCCACCCGCGCATCCTGGATGCGGTGGAAGATGTCATCGGTCCGAACATCCTGGTGTGGACAAGCACGTTCTTCATCAAGGAACCGCACTCGGCGACCTATGCGGCCTGGCACCAGGACGGCGCATATTTTGGCCTGGAGCCGCGAGAGCAGGTGTGTGCGTGGGTGGCTCTGACGGATGCGTCGGCAGAGGCAGGGTGCATGGAGCAACTGTCGTTTCACGGGCAGCCGCGCCTGTACCACCATGCCGCGCTGGGGCTTGCCAACAGCATCAATCGCGCCGGCCAGACGATCATGGAGCCGTTCGACGACACGCAGCCGGTGGCGATGGCGCTGCCCGCGGGCTCTTTCTCCCTGCATCATGAGCTGGCGGTGCATCGCTCCGCGCCCAACCGTGCTTCCCATCGGCGCGTCGGTATCGGTCTGAACTATGTGCCGACGCATGTGCGCGTGGATGGCCCGGTTCGCGTCAAGGCGATGCTGGTGCGTGGCGAGGACAAGTACGGCCACTTCGACCTCATCGAACCGCCGACGGCCGAACGGGATGCAGCGGCGCTTGCGGTGCATCAGGCGGTCAGCGACAGCTATCGCGCCAATTACAAGGAACAGGTCGAGCGCCACGCGCGGCGGTTCGCGTAGCTTACGCCGGCACCATCACGTCGGCGATCTCGCTCGCCGGCAGGGGGGGCGCGCTTTCGTGCAGGAAGCACGCGGCGGCGCGCCGCGGGGCGGTGCGGAACAGGGGCGGTGTTTCCGTCAGGCAGCGTGCCATTGCCATCGGACAGCGATCGGCGAACCGGCATCCCGTGGCCGTGATATCCCGTTCGGCCTGCGGCATTTCGGTGGCCCAGTCCCGTACCGTGGTGACACGCGGGATCGAGCCGATGAGCAGTTGTGTATACGGGTGTTGTGGCGATTTCACCACGAGTTCCACATCCCCCGCTTCCGCCACCGCGGCGCGATAGAGCACCAGGATGGTGTCGGCGATCTGGTAGGCGGTCGCGAGGTCATGCGTGATGTAGATGATGGAGATGCCGAGCTCCTCGTGCAGCTTGCGCAGGCTGCCAAGGATGGTCGCGCGCAGGGATGCATCGACCATCGAGACCGGCTCATCCGCCACGATCAGCTTCGGTTGCAGCAGGAGAGCCCTGGCCACCATGATGCGCTGACGCTGACCGCCGGAAAGCTGGTGCGGATAGCGTCCCAGGATCTCGCCCGGCTGGAGACCAACTGCGCGCAATGCATTCTCGACCAAAGCGTGTCCTCCCGCTGCTGACGGTGCCAGGCGGAACTTGCGCACCGGCGTCGTCAGCACGTGGTCCACGCGATAGAACGGATTGTAGACTTCGTATGGGTCCTGGAAGACCGCCTGCACGTGCTGACGAAAGTCGCGCCGCTCCGCCGCGGTCAGCGTGTGCATGTCGCGACCCTTGAACAGCACGTGTCCCTCGGTTGGCTGGATCAGGCCCAGCAGCAGGCGCGCCAAGGTGGTCTTGCCGCTGCCGCTTTCGCCGACAACGGCGGTGATGCGTGGCCGGTCGGAATCGATCGTGAAGGA
>DATJJM010000422.1:0-25294 GCA_035492535.1 Acetobacteraceae bacterium
CCTTCCTTCGCGTCATAGGCACCCATCGGCTGTTCGGTGAAGTACATCATATGCATGGCGTCGTTTCCTTCAGTTCGCGTTGACGAACGTGGTGACGAGTTTTGCCAGCTCGTCCGGCTTCTCCATATCGACAAAGTGCCCGCAGGCGCTGACGGTTTCCAGCCGGGCATTGGGGATGCTCTTGGCGTACACTTCGCCGGCGCTCTTCGGCACGTGCTTGTCGTCGTCGCCCCAGACGACAAGCGAGGGCGAGCGGATGCCGCCGAGCAGGTGCGGCAGCGTCTGGCTGTACATGTACGGCTTCCAGGCGGTGCGGAACACCATCTCGCGGCAGATGTCCCACTGCTCGAGCTGGTCCGTGGATACATCGCCATAGACTCGCGTGAACGCGGCCTCGTCGTGGAAGCCGGCTTGCGGATAGTCCAGGTACGAGACGATCGCCTGGTCGGCGATGTATCCCCCGGGCGGGTTGATCCCCATCGCGCCGACAAGGACCAGCTTGCGATAGGCGGCGGGCGCCTGGCTCGCCATCTCGGCGGCGATCCAGCCACCGAAGCCCAGCCCAACCAGGGAAACGTCGTGCAGTCCGAGCTCGCTCAGCAGCCAACTGTGCATCGCGGCAATGTCGCGCACGCTGCGCAGCCATTGCGGGCGCTCCGACTTGCCCCAGCCAGGATGATGCGGAACCAGAACATCGAAGCTCTGCGTCAGCGCATCGTAGAAGGGCAGGCGATCGGGCGTACCGATATCATGGTGCAGGATCAGGACCGGACGGCCGCTGCCGCCCCGGCTGAGATGCATTTTGGTTCCAGCGATGGTGATCGCGGTGTCGTTCCAGGCCACGCTGCTTCCTCCGGCGCTTGCTTGAAGGTGAGGATACTCACCAGTAGCCTCAGTTGTCCAATTGGGAGACAGGGTTAATGCCAGCGCTGGATGGGAAGGTTGCAATCGTAACGGGAGCGAGTCGCGGCATCGGCGAGGCCGCGGCGCTTGCATTGGGTGCGGCGGGCGCATCTGTGGTGCTGGCGGCACGCAGTGCGCAGGCTCTGGAAGCGAACGTGAGGACGATCGTTGCGACGGGCGGCAAGGCCTTCGCGCTCGAGTGCGACGTGTCGGACTACGAGGCGTGCCAGCGGCTGGTGCATGAGACCGCTAACCGCTTCGGGCCTCCGGATATCCTGGTCAACAATGCCGGGGTGATCGAGCCGATCGGCACGGTGGCGACCGCTCCACCCCTTGAATGGGCACGCAGCATCGAGATCAACCTGATCGGCGCGTATTTCGCGATCCGAGCGGTGCTGCCGGGCATGCTGGAGCGCGGTCACGGCGACATCATCAATGTGTCATCGGGTGCGGCGCATCGCCCGCTGGAGGGCTGGAGCGCCTATTGTTCCGGCAAGGCGGGACTTGCGATGTTGACGCGCGCCATCGATCTGGAGCATAGCGCCGCGGGCATTCGTGTATTTGGGTTCCAGCCGGGCACGACGGACACCGACATGCAGGTGACGATACGGGCCTCGGGCATCAACATGATCAGCCAGATACCGCGCGAGAAACTCACCCCGGTGGCGCTGCCGGCAAAGGCCATTGTGTTTCTGTGCACAAAAGAGGCTGACGACTACAAGGGGAAGGACTTCAGTCTGAACGATGCGGATTTCCGCCGCCGCGCGCTCGGCGACGGATAGCCAGGGAGAAGGGCCGGTGGCCAGTTACCAGTACGTCTATGTGATGAAGGATTTGACGAAGGCCTTTCCCGGCGGCCGGGACGTCTTCAAGGGAATCACGCTCTCCTTCCTTCCGGGCGTTAAAATCGGCGTGCTGGGTGTCAACGGCGCGGGCAAATCGACCCTGCTGAAGATCATGGCCGGCCTCGACAAGGAGTTCGGCGGCGAGGCCTGGGCCGCGGACGGCGTCCGCGTTGGCTATCTGGAGCAGGAACCGCAGCTCGATCCCGACAAGACGGTGGGCGAGAACGTCGAGGAGGCGTTCGCCGATCTGAAGGCAGCACTGAACCGGTTCAACGAAGTCTCGATGAAGTTCGCCGAGCCAATGAGCGACGACGAGATGAACGACCTGCTGGCCGAGCAGGCCGATCTCCAGACCAAGATCGATGCGGGGGAGGGGTGGGACCTCGATCGCCGGGTGGATATCGCGCTCGATGCGCTGCGCTGCCCGCCCGCGGATGCCGATGTCACCAAACTGTCAGGTGGCGAGCGGCGGCGTGTCGCGCTGTGCCGCCTGCTGCTGGAAAAGCCTGACCTGCTGCTGCTGGACGAACCCACCAACCATCTGGATGCGGAAAGCGTTGCCTGGCTGGAGCACACGCTGGAGACCTATTCCGGCACGGTGATGATCGTGACCCACGATCGCTACTTCCTCGACAACGTCACCGGCTGGATCCTGGAGATCGAGCGCGGGCGTGGCTACCCGTTCGAGGGCAACTACTCGTCCTGGCTGGAACAGAAACGCAAACGCCTGCAGCAGGAAGAGAAAGAGGAAAGCGCGCGGCAGCGGGCCCTGGCCATGGAGCAGGAATGGATCGCGGCTTCGCCACGCGCTCGCCAGGCGAAGAACCAGGCCCGCATCAAGCGCTACGAGGAACTGCTCGCGAAGTCGCAGGAGCAGGCGACAGGCGTGGCCGAGATCGTCATTCCTCCCGGGCCGCGGCTCGGCAACGTGGTGATCGAGGCGGAGGGGCTGCGCAAGGGCTATGGTAACAACCTGCTGATCGACGATCTGTCGTTCAAGCTGCCGCCGGGTGGGATCGTCGGGGTCATCGGGCCGAACGGCGCGGGCAAGACCACGCTGTTCCGCATGATCATCGGGCAGGAGCAGCCCGAAAGCGGCTCACTCCGGGTCGGCGAGACGGTGAAGCTTGGTTACGTCGATCAATCGCGCGACAGCCTAAACGCTGACAACACCGTTTGGCAGGAGATCAGCAACGGCGAGGACGTGATCTACCTGGGCAAGCGGGGCGTGCAGTCACGCGCCTATGTCGCGGCGTTCAACTTCAAGGGTGCGGATCAGCAGAAGAAGGTCGGCATCCTGTCAGGCGGCGAGCGCAACCGCGTGCACCTGGCGAAGATGCTGAAGACCGAGCACAACGTCATCCTCCTCGACGAGCCCACCAACGACCTGGATGTGGACACGCTGCGCGCGCTGGAAGATGCGCTCACCGAGTTCGCCGGGTGCGCGGTGATCATCAGCCACGATCGCTGGTTCCTCGATCGGCTTGCCACCCACATCCTGTCGTTCGAGGGCGACAGCCACGTGGAGTGGTTCGAAGGCAACTTCGAGGCCTATGAAGAGGACAAGCGGCGGCGGCTTGGCGCGGATGCCACCGAACCGCATCGGATCAAGTACCGGCCACTGAGGCGGTGAGCATCCGTTTCAGATTGAACATCGATGAGCGAGGCGGCTGAGCAGGACGGTGCCATCCTGCATGATGGGTCGTAAGCTGCGTCAGTGAGCAGATGCTGATCCACGGCCAGCATCTGTCGATTTGCGTCCAAGATCGCCGTCGCTCCGGTGCTGTAGTCTTGCAGGAAATCTCGGCCATCCTGCCACGGCTCTCTCGGGTCCATATCCCGCGTTCGGATCATTCCAATCAGCGACGCCATAATCTCTCAGGCAGGCTCTAAGACCGGGGCAATCCGGGTCTCGGCGCACCTAGCTCTCGATCAGGATTGGCCGCCTAAACTCCATGTTAAACTTTAGTCTCTATATCGACCACCACGCATGCCACCGCATTACGAATGCGCAAGGATCACCCATGCCAGAATTGCTCCCCTCAAAGTCCGATGCGTGCTGGAAAGAACTCTTGACTGGGGTCCGTGACCCTCAATTCAGCTCCTTGGCAACCAAACTCACGGTGGCACGTCTTCGCCAGGCAGTTCGAGATCGGCCCGATGCAATGACTGCTGCCGTTGATGAGCTATTTCGCTATTTCACAGCCAACGCCTTCGCCCAGCGCGACCTGCCACGTCTATAGAAGGGGCTTGCCGTCATGAAGAATTTGTTTCTTACGGCCAGTGAGGCGTCGGCCCTTGTCCAAAGCGGGGCGGTCGCAGTAATCGCGGGCGCCGAGGAACTTCTCTCTGCGCTCCCGCGTGGCCAGTGGATCGGCGGGACGACGGCCTACTTCATGACGGAGCGTGGAGGTACTGTCACCTCAGACCGCCTGTTCTGTTCGGTCATTGACCAGGCGGTAAAATCGCGCATTGCGACACTCGAACCGAGCGCTTTGTCTCAGGTAACCGCTGCACGTTATGATAACGGGTTCACCTATCTGCTATTGCCCGCGTTCAGCGAAGCGCATCAACGCTATGCCATCGAGGGGCCGGCATTCCCTTGCTTGTTCGACCAACCGGTGATGGGGTGGATTACCGGCGTTCACTTATCCGATCTGGGCAAACGTTCCCCCAAAGTGTTCGACGGGCAAACAGGCCGTTGCTATGAAAACGCAGGCGTGGCGCTCTATGTCGAGCTACCGCCGACGATGGTGCCGGACCTTGACATTATCAATCGGTTCACCCCGGGTGACGGCCCTGCCATTGTTTTCCCGGAAACCGGATTCACGGCTGGTTCCTGCACCATCGACAACCAGTCTGTGACTCTCGCCAGCCACATGGTTGAAAACGGCACCGACACGAGCCTGCCGCTCGTTGCCGATTATGCCGGGGCCATGATCAACGTCTCGGTGCAAGCGGTTGACGCTGATCGGGGCGAAGTGCGGTTCTATGCACCTGTCGTCGCCGGCGAGACCTATCGCTTGGCACGACCTGTCACCGACTATGCTGGCTCCTTTGGCGCTCAAAGTGATGCGTCTGATCAGGACAGGCAGGCGCTGGCCTGCAACTGCATCCTGAATTTCCTGCATGCCGGGCTCGAAGGAAAAGCGACCGGCGAGTTTGTCGGGCCGGTAACATTCGGGGAGATCGCTTACATTTTGCTTAACCAGACACTGGTTACGCTACGCTGTCACTAGCGAACTCAGGTCGCAGGTGACGGACGGAATATGACCATCGCTGCTATGTCCATTCCACAGAACAACGAGATGATGGCGGTGCGAACGCCTCCGAGGTCAGATGCGAGTTGGCGCGAACTTCTGACTGGCCAGCGCGATCCTCAGCACGCCAATTTGGCAACCAGGCTGGTCGTTGGCCACCTCCGTCAGTCAATCAGGATGGATACCACCGCGCTGGACGCTGCCCTGCACGAGTTATACCACTATCATTCGAGTTGTGACCCTGCTGAACGTGCTCAATTTCTGCGCCACGATTCGCTGGCAGGCCAGGGTCTTCGGCCGTTCGCGGTTCAGAATCTGCTCCTTACCCCGAAAGAAGCGTCGAACCTGATCGAAACCGGCGTGTTTGCCGTAATCGCCGGGACCGAGGAGGAACTCGCGTCCCTCCCTCGGGGAAATTGGATCGGAGGCACTACCGCTTACCTCATGGCGCCCAGGGGCCGCATCGCGCGCCCTGACTGTCTCATGTGTTCCGTGTTGGAAGAAGGGGTCGAATGTCGCATCGCCGTGCTGACGCAAGACACTCTTTCGCATATCACTGACGGGCGCTACGAAACGGGGTTCACCTATGTGCTGTTGCCCGCTTTCAGCGATGTGCATTACAGCTATGCCCTCACGGCTCCCGGAATCCCTGGCCTGTTCGAGCAGCCAATATTCGGTTGGATCACAGGCGTTCCTATGTCCGAAGTCGGCGAGCGTGCACCCAAGGTGTTCGACGGCCGTACAGGGAGCGCCCACGAGAACGCAGCCGTCGCTCTCCACGTGGCGCTGCCGTCCGCATTCATGATGACCATCGACTTGGTCAATCCATTCGTCCAAGGTCGTGGCCCTGTCATCGTCTTTCCTCAGACCGGCTTTAATGCCGGTGCGTGCACGATTAATGGGCAGCCCAGGAATTTTGCCGAATACCTGGTCGAAGAAAAAATAGATACGAGCATGCCACTTGTCGCGAATTACGCGGGCGCATCGATCAACGTCTCAATTCGAACGGTCGACGCGGCATGCGGTGACGTGCAGTTCTTCGCGCCTGTCGTCACCGGAGAGAACTACCGCCTTGGCGCGCCGAGGGCGGATTACACGCGTTGCATGACGGCCTGTGCAAGGTCACTCGATCGGCCGGAGTGTGCCTTGGTTTGCAGATGCATTTTGAACCACCTCAATCCCAATTTTGCTAACGCCGATACAGCAGGTTTTGTTGGTCCGGTGACATTCGGCGAGATCGCCTATATCCTTGTGAATCAGACATTGGTCGTGATGAATGGCGAGGGACGTTGCGGCGTTCAGGGTTTCGTATGACCGAATGTGGTTCGTCGATGCGTTGGTGCTGATTTCCTGTGATGGAGTGGATCCGCGCGAGGCCCCAAATGGTACTGCGCCGGATGATGGCCTGACCTTGTTCTGCGGATCGCATCTACGATTTCGCTCAGAATAATATCCGGCCATGGCTCTGTCGGGTCCACATCGCGAGTTTGAATGACTCCAACTCGAGCCGCGACGACCATTCTCAAAGGGGCTTTGATCATCTCAGCCTCAGGAACGCCTGCGTCTGGCCGAACACGGCCGCCACATCGGGCACAACCGTCAGCCGCAGGATGTGTGCACCGATGTCGGCACCCACCATGGGCAGTTGCAGGAAGAGCGTGCTCAGGCTCGCTTGCAGATCGCTTGGCGGCCTCGCGGCGACGTGGGCGGCTTTTGTAGGTGCTGGCGGGGGGCCGGTGCGACGATGGACACTTGGCCGTTATTCAATGGCTCCTGCTGCGACGGCTCCAGAAGGTCGGGAGCGACTGCATCGCGGTGCGTCAGCGGCGCTATTTTGAACAGCCTGTGCAGTGTCAAGGTGTGGTCGAACGGCGTTGCTCCCGGCCATCGCTGCCCACCGCCACATTAAGGTGAGACGATCGACGCCGGCACGCGAAATAGCTGAGGTCGAACCCGTCCGGGTGCAGCACGTCGGGCGGGGGGGCGCGCGGCGGCGGGGATGGTCGCAGCAGCCATCACCGCCCACGCGGTCAGGCTCGGGTCCACCCAGGCCTGGAATTCCTGTTGAGTGCCATACGATCTGTGCCAGTTGTTGGTTTCGCTGTCGTCGCTGCCATCAAATCCCTCGTTTTGCGGATAAAGCCAGCCGGGCATGCAGTCGCAAGAGCGGTTCTCCAGCATGGGAACGACGACGTGCCTGATGTCCACCGCCATTCCTCCCTTGCCTGTTGCCGCGATTCTATCATCAATAGCGGGACGTATGGCCGCAGCGACGTATGACGGAAAGGGTCGGTCGATGGATCTCGGAACTGCTCCCACGACGACAGCGGATGCCGACTGGCAGGCCCGCGTGGATCTGGCGGCGGTTTATCGCCTGCTGGCGCACCATGGCTGGGGCGACGTCATCTTCAATCATGCCGCCATGCGCGTTCCGTCCAACCCGCGTCACTTCCTGATCAAGCGGCACGAGCATCTTTACACCGAGGTCACCGCGTCGGGTCTGGTCGAAGTCAGTATGGACGATGACCTGGACGAGCGATCCGGCGTCAATCGCCCTGGGTTCACTCTGCACAGCGGCGTGCTGCGCGGGCGGCCTGATGTGAATTGCTCGGTGCATGTGCATCCCGATGAAGGCGTGGCGATCTCCGGCCTGAAACACGGCCTGCGTCCGGTTTCGCAAAGCGCGATGCGCTTCTACCGGCGCGTCGGATATCACGATTATGAGGGCCTGACCGACAGTTTCGATGAGCGCGAACGCATCGTCGCGGCGCTCGGCAAGAACCGCGCGCTGGTGATGCGGCATCATGGCATCACCACGGTCGGTGTCACGGTGCGCGAGGCGTTCAGTTTGATGAAGGAGTTCGTCCGTGCCGCGCGTATCCAGTTGATGATGGAATCGAGTGGCCAACCTGTCCTCGAGATCGCGCCGGAGATCTGCGAGCACGTCGCGGCACAGTATGAACTGCATGACAGGGGGCGGGCATCGGCTGAATGGCCCGCGTATCTTCGCCTCCTCGACGGGATCGATCCCCGCTATCGCGACTGACTGCCGGCTGATCCCCGGGACATGCCCGGGGACACGGGCTGGCAATAACGGTGGGCGGACGTGAACCCGCTGTGGATTCTGCGCACGGCGCGCCTTGTGCTGACGCCGGTGGGGGGCGCCGATATGCCTGACCTGCAGGCGATCAAGGGTGATCCGCGCGTGTTCGCGATTATGCTGGGTGGCGTCCGCTCGCCACAGCAGGCTGCCGAGGACCTGGCCGACGAGGTGGCGCATTGGGGCGCGCACGGGTTTGGGACGTGGGCGGTGCGCGATCGAGCGAGCGGCCAGTTCGTTGGCATCGCCGGCCTGGAGGAACGGCCGGACGGACGCGGAACCGCCTTGCGGTTTGCACTCTGGCCCGAGGCACAGGGCCGCGGCCTGGCGCGCGAGGCCGCGGCGGCGGCGCTACGCTTTGGTCACGAACAGGCTCGCCTGACCCGGATTGTCGCTGTGGCGCGCGAGAACAATTTCGGCTCGCGTATGGTGCTGGGCGGCATCGGCATGACTGAATGCGACAGCTTCGTCCAGAACGGCTATCCCATGGTGATGTACGAAAGCGTCGTTACCCCGCCTGCGCCACCTGCTGGCGCATCGCGTTGATCAGCGCATCGATGTTGTCGTTGTTGTGGCTGAGATACGACGCGTAGTCCTGCCGCTGCGTCAGCCGCAACGAGGTACCCTCTGCCACCACGTCGATGATCTTCGGGCCGGCGGTCGGATTGGCGACGATCCAGTCCACGTTCGTCGGAGGATTGTTGGGGCGGTTGACCACGGTGGACACCACCGCGTTCTCGTCACGCATGTCCGCCTTGCCCATGATGAAGCTCACGCCGCGATAGTCGCCGAGCTTGCTGGTGATATTGTTCACCAGGACCTGGTGGAACAGCGTCATGTAATTCTGCTGCTGTTGCGACGACGCGTTGCGCCAGAACCGGCCAAGGCAGAACCGCGCCACACCATCGACATCGACAGCGCCGTCGATGATGCGGGTCAGCTCGGCGCGCTTCTGCGCATCCGGCTGGGTTCCGTTGACCACGGCAACGAGTTGCTCGCCGACGCCCCTGACAAAGGTCGTCGCGTGCTGTGCGGCCGACTGTGCATGTGCGGGGCGGGCCAGCCAACCAGCGGTGGGCACCAGTGTTGCTGCTGTCAGAACCAGGAAGGTGCGGCGATGCGGCATGGCGTGTTCAGGCCTCAATCAATGGTTCGACGCGCCGGCCGGGGTGTAGCTGACGCCCTCCGGCGCTCCCGACAGTGGAAACCATACAGGAATTGTCGCGCGGTTGTCGTTTCTCGCAGTCTCTATGATCGACCGGCGATGCTGGCGGTAAAGGCTGCGGAACGTAGCATAGGGGTCCAGTGCCGTCTTTTTGGTATTCTCTATGTCATCTAGATGGCGCTCGCGCTGGTCAACGGCGCTTATACCAAAACGTGACCAGTCGAGGGCGCGTACCGCAGTCCCCTGGCCAACCCAGTTGAACGGATCCATCGCGCTGTCGATGCCAAGACCGATGGCGTCGCGTGGATCGGATGGGCCAAACACCGGCAGGAACAGGAACGGCCCTTCGGGGACGCCCCATAACGCCATGGTGATGCCGAAGTCGCTGTCGTGATCAGGATAGCCCCACCCCTTCGCCACGTCGAATATGCCGACCACGCCGACAGTGGTGTTGATCAAGAACCGCATCGTGGTGTCGCCCGCACGCCGCGGCTTGCCGGACAGCATGTCGTTGCTCAATTGCACGGGCGTGCCCAGGTTGCTCAGCACGTTGTGAATGCCGGCACGTACTGGCTGCGGGAAGATGAACCGGTAGGCGCGCGCCACGGGCTCCAGGAGCACGGTGTCGAGGCCGTTATCGATTGAATACATGACGCGGTTGGTGGGCTCGAGCGGATCGTTGGTCTCGTTGAAATCGGCGACAGCGTCGGGATCGCTGGCCGGCGGCGGCGTGGCGCAGCCAACCAGGTTGCCGAGCAGCAAGGCGGCGACCAGCAGAAAGTGGCGAGGGATGGCAACGCGCATCAGGTTCCTCGGACGAAGCGCTTGCAGACGAAGCGCATGGTTTGGTCTCACTGCCAAGCCAGGGCGGAAAGGCAGCTCATTGTACCCTGGGCAGCCAAAGGGAACAGGAGGAATTCTCCCGCGTGGAACTTAGGCGGCGGGGACCCTCTGCGCAATGTTGTTGCCGGACCGCAGATCGGCCTTGCCTTCACCGGGCGAACAAGGCGAAGAGACGGCATGATTGATCTCCCGGACGAACCGCGTCCGACGCTGGAACGCTGGCTGACCGGTCCCCGTTTCGCTGCCCTGCCGACACGAGGCGCGGCGCACATGCCGCCCATGCTTTCGTTCGAGTTCTTCCCGCCCAAGACCGAGGCCCTGGAGCAGCAATTGTGGGCCTGCATCCGGCGGCTGGAGCCGCTCAGGCCGCGCTTCGTGTCCGTGACCTATGGAGCCGGGGGCGGCACCAGGGCGCGCACCCATGCCACGGTGAGCCGCATCCTGACGGAAACATCCCTGGTGCCGGCGGCTCACCTGACCTGCGTCGGCGCCAGCCGGGCTGAGGTGGATGAGGTGGCGCGGCAGTACTGGGACGCTGGCGTGCGCCACATCGTGGCCCTGCGGGGCGATGCGCCGCCCGGGACGGCGTACGAGCCGCATTCGGACGGATATCCCTATGCCGTTGACCTGGTCGGCGGCCTGAAGCACGTGGCTGATTTCGAGATTTCGGTGGCAGCCTATCCGGAGGCGCATCCGCAGGCGGCATCGCGGGTCGGCGATCTGGACAACCTGAAGCGCAAACTGGACGCTGGCGCCACACGGGCGATCACAAACTTTTTCTTCGACAGCTCGGTGTTCCTGCGGTTCCTCGACTTGTGCCTGGCCGCGGGGATTACCGCGCCGATCGTGCCGGGGATCATGCCGGTGACCAACCTCGCCGGGCTGCGGAGGATGGCGACGCTGTCGGGCGTGGCGGTGCCGGAGTGGCTGGGGCACCTGTTCGAGGGTCTGGATGACGATGCGGAGACGCGCCGGATGGTCGCGGCCGTGGTGGCGGCCGAGCAGGTGCGCCTGCTGCAGGCGAACGGGGTGGACGAGTTCCACTTCTATACGCTGAACCGGCCGGACCTGACGTATTCGATTGCGCATATCCTGGGGGTACGGTCGACGATCAGCGCTGGCCTTGCCAGTACCCCGTAGCCAGCCCCACGGGCCGCTCTGTAAGCTTCCGGCGTGCCTGCTTTCAGCTCCGTCATGCCATGTCCGATTACCTCGCCCGCCTGAACGCCGAACAGCGAGAGGCAGTGGAAGCCGTGGATGGCCCGTTGCTGGTGCTGGCCGGCGCGGGAACCGGCAAGACCCGGGTCCTGACCACCCGGTTCGCCCATATCCTGCTGACCGGCCGCGCCTCGCCCGGGCAGGTGTTGGCGGTCACCTTCACCAACAAGGCCGCACGGGAGATGCGCGAGCGGGTCGGGGCCATCCTCGGCCGACCGGTGGAAGGGCTCTGGCTCGGCACCTTCCACGCCCTGTGTGCCCGCATGCTCCGCCGGCATGCATCGCTGGTCGGGCTGTCGCCGAATTTCACGATTTTGGACACGGACGACCAGCTCCGGCTCCTGAAGCAAGTCATGGAGGCTGAACGGATTGACGCCAAGCGGTGGGTGCCGCCTGCCCTGATGGCGGTGATCCAGCGCTGGAAGGACCGCGGCCTGACGCCCGCGCGCATCACGCCCGCCGACGACACCGACTTCGCCGCCGGACGCGCGCGCGACCTCTATGCCGCCTATCAGGGGCGGTTGCGGTCGCTGAACGCGGCCGACTTCGGCGACCTGCTGCTGCACATGACCGAGTTGCTGCGGGATCAGCCCGAGATCCTGGCCCAGTACCACCGCATGTTCCGCTATGTCCTGGTGGACGAATACCAGGATACCAACCTGGTGCAGTATCTGTGGCTCCGCCTGCTCGCCCAGGCGCATAAGAACATCTGCTGTGTCGGCGACGACGACCAGTCGATCTATTCGTGGCGCGGTGCGGAGGTGGAGAACATCCTGCGCTTCGAGCACGATTTCCCCGGTGCCAGGATCGTCCGACTGGAGTCGAACTACCGCTCCACCGCGCCGATCCTGGCCGCGGCTTCGGCGCTGATCGCACACAATGAGGGGAGGCTCGGCAAGACACTGCGTCCCGGCCGCGCCGATGCGTCGGGCGATCGGGTGTCGGTCGTCAGCCTGTGGGACTCGGACGAAGAGGCCCGGATGGTAGGCGACCGCATCGAGGCACTTCGTCGCGACGGGGAGCCGCTGGCCGAAATGGCGATCCTGGTGCGCGCGGGCTTCCAGACCCGGGCCTTCGAGGAGCGGCTAATCACACTGGGCCTGCCCTACAGGGTGGTTGGCGGCCTGCGGTTCTATGAGCGGCAGGAGATCCGCGACGCCATCGCCTATATGCGGCTGGTCGTACAGCCGGCCGACGATCTGGCATTCGAGCGCATCGTCAACGTGCCTCGGCGCGGGGTGGGCGAAGTGGCGCTGCGCGGCATGCACGAGGCGGCGCGGGCTGACGACGTGCCGCTCATGGAGGCTGCGGGGCGGCTGATTGCCAGCGGCGGTCTGAAGGGGCGGGTGCGCGAGCAGGTCGATACGCTCCTGCGCGGGTTCGCACGGTGGCGGGCCATGCTGGAGACGGACGGCCATGTGCTCACAGCCGCCACCCTGTTGGACGAAAGTGGCTACACTAATATGTGGCAGCTGGACAAATCGCCCGAGGCGCCGGGACGGCTCGAGAACCTGAAGGAACTGGTTCGTGCGCTGGCCGACTTCGAAACGCTGGCGGGATTCCTGGACCATGTATCGCTGGTGATGGAGAACGACGAGGCGGCGGAAGGTGACCGCGTCAGCCTGATGACCCTGCACGGCGCCAAGGGGCTGGAATTCGACAACGTGTTCCTGCCTGGCTGGGAGGAGGGGCTGTTCCCCAACCAGCGGGCGCTCGATGAGGGCGGGGTGAAGTCGCTCGAGGAAGAGCGGCGGCTGGCCTATGTCGGCCTGACCCGGGCGCGGCGACGCGCGGTCGTCTCGTACGCGGCCAACCGGCGGATCTACGCCAACTGGCAGACCAGCATACCGAGCCGCTTCGTCGAGGAGCTGCCGGATGCCGACGTGGAGCGCACCGGCTCGGCTGCGTTGGCGCGCGATGCACGCGTGTTAGCGGCGACGACATTCACCGGGCAGTTCCCGTTGGTGGCACGCCGGCAGCGCACGATCGAGGCTTGGGAGCAGCCCGGCAGGCCGCCGCGGGCCGATGCCATCCCGGTGGGAGCGCGCGTATTCCACCAGAAATTCGGCTACGGCACGGTGACCTCGGCCGAGGACGACCGTCTGGACGTGTCGTTCGACAAGGCAGGTGAAAAGCGGGTGCTGGACCGGTTCGTTGAGAAGGCATGAGCCGCCACACCACGCCGCTGGAGACCGTCTCGGTCGATGTTCCCGAGGCTGCCCTTGAAGCCTATGAAGCGGCGCTCTCCAGCGCCTGCGCCACGGTCGGTTTCTTCCGCGACGCGAAAACCGACCATTGGCGGGTGGAGGGCATCAAGCCCGTTGGAACGGGCGAGGCGGAACTGGCCGCGGCGCTAACACTGGCAGCCGCGCTGTCCGGCGTCATCGCGCCGCTGCGCCGCGCCTCGACGCGGGCAGAAGGCTGGCTGGCGCGCACGCGTGCCGCATTCCCGGAACAGCGTGTCGGCAGCCGCTTTGCCGTGCGTGGTACCCACCTGACCGGCCCGCACGCTGCTGGCCGTATCACGCTGGTCCTTGATGCCGGCCTGGCATTCGGCTCCGGGGAACACGGTTCAACCCGTGGCTGCCTCAGGGCGTTGGAGCACATTTCTCGTCGCCGGCCGCGCCGAATCCTCGACATGGGGACGGGGTCCGGCATTCTGGCGATGGCTGCCGCCCGACTGCTGCACCGTCCGGTGCTGGCGACCGACATCGAACCGTGGTCCGTGCGTGTGGGGCGCGATAACGCACGGCGCAACCAACTGGGCCCGAAGTTGCAGTTTCGGCTGGCCGATGGCTGGAGGAGCCGGCACGTGCGCGCCACTGCACCCTACGATCTGGTGCTCGCCAATATCCTGGCGCGGCCGCTCTGTCTGATGGCTGGTGGGTTGGCGGCGCATCTGGCGCCAGGTGGGACCGCCGTTCTCTCGGGCCTGCTTCAGACGCAGGCCCGGGCGGTCGAAGCGGCGCATCGGCGCCGCGGTTTGCGGCTGGAGGGGCGCATCCAGGAAGGTCCCTGGACGACGCTCATCCTCCGCCGGAATGGGGTAACTCAGTAAGCGGTATAGTCGCGGCCGCGCGCGTGGTCCGCCGCAAACTTCGGGTCGAACACGTGGGCGAGGTCAGAACGGCTCAGGCCGATGTCGGATAGCTCACGATCGGACATCGTCTGCATCTCCTGGAGCACCGCCTGGCGCTGCCGCCACTCGGCGAACGCGCTCACAATCCGGCCGAACCACGACTTCGACGTGCCGTTGGGCGCATTGACACGCGCGGTCTGCGGCTCCTCATAGCTAGGGCCGATGTAAGACAGGTTGCCGAGGGAGAATTCGAAGTGATCTTGAGTGACTGGCGCATTCATATCAGTTTTTCCGATCCACCTGACCAGGACCGGCGCAGCGTCACCGCGGCGAAGCGCCCCTGGTCTCATAGTGCAGTGCAACATAATCCCTGTGGCGTCGTTGGATAATTGCCAATTCTCTCCGCCAGACATGCAGTATCCGCATGACCACTTAAGGAGTTATGAATCTCTGTGAGGTCCTGCATACGAGGAGCAACATGACAAGCGAAGCGGCCGGTCGGCTCATAAAATTGCGTGCGGAGATGAAACGCCAGACTCTTGACGGCTTCGTAATTCCCCGCGCAGACGAGCATCTCGGCGAATATGTGCCTGCGGCGTCCGAACGTCTGGCATGGCTGACCGGCTTCACAGGCAGCGCAGGCCTTGCCGTTGTGCTGGCTGACAAGGCGGCGGTGTTCACCGATGGCCGCTACGTGCTCCAGCTAGCAGAGCAAACCGACCCGGCGCTCTGGGAGCGCCGCCATGTCACCGAGGAGCCACCGCCCGGATGGCTCACCACCAACGCTCCAGCCGGGGCGAAGATCGGCTACGATCCATGGTTGTTCGCCGAAGAAGGAATTGCTCGTTACACCGATGCCGGGCTGACCATGCAGCCGGTGGACAGGAATCCGGTTGACGTTATCTGGGTGGACCGGCCGCAGCCTCCGCTTGCGCCTGCTGAACCACATCCGCTGGCCTACGCCGGCTGCTCGGCGGCCGAGAAGCGCGAGCAGATCGCGGGATTGTTGCGCGAGGCCAGGCAGGACGCGGCAGTGATCAGCGACCCGGCCTCGTTGGCCTGGCTGCTGAACATCCGGGGCGGCGACGTGCCGTTCACGCCGTTCGCCCTCGGGTTCGCCATCGCCCATGCCGACGGCGGCACCGAGCTGTTCATGAACCCGGTCAAGCTGCCGGAGGCAACACGCGCCTGGCTCGGCAACACGGTGTCGGTCGCCGGGCGCGAAGGGCTGGCGCCCGCTCTGAGGAAACTTGCTGGCAAGCGGGTCCGGGTCGATGCGGCCGGTTCGCCGGTCTGGTTCGCGCAGACCCTGCGTGCGGCCGGCGCCATCGTGGTGCCGGCACCCGATCCGTGCCTGTTGCCGAAGGCGTGCAAGAACCCGGTGGAACAGCAGGGCACCCGCAACGCCCATGCGCGTGATGCGGTCGCCGTGTGCCGCTTCCTGCATTTCCTGGCCGAGACCGGTCCCCGTGGCAGCGAAACCGAAATGTCGGCGGCAGCAAGGTTGCTGATGCTGCGCGAGCAGGTTGATGGATTCCGTGGCGAGAGCTTCCCGGCGATCTCTGGGGCCGGAGAGCACGGGGCAATTATCCACTACCGGGTCACCGAAGAGAGCAACCGGCCGGTCAAGCCGAATGAGGTCTATCTGATCGACTCGGGTGCGCAGTATCTCGACGGTACGACGGACATCACGCGCACTATCTGGACCGGCCCAGACGAGCCGCCGCCGTCAGTGCGCGAACAGGTGACGCGGGTGCTGCAAGGCCATATCGCGATCGCCACCCTGGTGTTTCCCCGCGGCGTCGGCGGCGCGCATCTGGACTCGTTTGCCCGGCGCGCGCTGTGGCAGGTCGGATTGGACTACGATCACGGTACGGGCCACGGCGTCGGCAGCTATCTCTCGGTTCATGAGGGGCCGGTCAGTCTGTCGCGTCTGGCGCGGCCGGTGCCGATCGAGCCAGGCATGATCCTGTCGAACGAGCCTGGCTATTACTTACCAGCATCGCACGGCATCAGGCTGGAGAACCTGCTGCTGGTGCAGCCGGCAGAGCTCCCTGACGCGAACAAGCCATTCCTGCGGTTCGAGACCCTGACGCTGGCTCCGTTCGATCGGCGGCTGATCGATCCGGCCTTGCTGACTGCGGACGAACTGGCATGGCTGAACGGGTACCATGCGCGCGTGCTGCGCGAGATCGGGCCACACCTCGATGCGGCGACAGCATCATGGCTCAAGCGAGCCTGTGCCGTCATCGAAAGGCGGAACTGATGTTCCATCGTTTCCGCATCGGCGACGCTGCCGCGACCATCGTGTCTGATGGGCCACTGACGCTGCCGACCGCGGCGAAGATCTTCCATGGTCCGGGCAAGGCTGCATTGGATGCGGCGGTCTCCGCTGCTGGCCAGCCCACCGACGCCGTTCGGGTCGAACAGAACTGCCTGCTGCTGGAAACCGGCGGCAAGCGCGTGCTGTTCGACAACGGGCTGGGTTCGGAAAAGCTCTACGGCCCCGATAGCGGCCGCCTGCTCTCCAGCCTGTCGGAGGCCGGTGTCGATCCGGCGTCGATCGACGCGATGGTGCTGACGCATGCCCACTCGGACCACTGCTGGGGTACCATGGGGGACGACGGCACACCCAATTTCCCCAATGCGACGCTGTATATATCTCAACCCGAGATGGACTACTGGCAGAGCAATCCACCTGGCGAGCGGCGTCAGCGCAGCATCGCCGGCGTGCGCAGGCATCTGCTGCCGCTACGCGACCGCATGCGCTTCATACGCGACGGCGAGGTGTTCCTGCCCGGCGTGCAGGCATGGTTCACGCCAGGCCATACGCCAGGGCACATGGCCTTCCTCTTCGCCGGGGGCTGGTGCCTGACCGGCGACGTCGCGTTCCATGACCCGATCTCCTATGCGTTCCCTGAAGCCGAAAGTGCCTTCGACGTTGACCCTCAGCTCGCAGTGGCGACGCGCCGGCGCCTGCTCGATCGGCTGGTCCAAGAGCATATGCTGGTGATAGGCTATCACCATCCATGGCCTGGCCTCGGCCATGTCGAGCGTGCGAACGGGACGTTTCGTTTCATACGAAACGACTGACGGGGATCGCCTCCCCGGCGCTCAGCGGGGGATGAGTGTTTGCAGAGCCACGGCCGGATCGGCCAGCGCCGCCTCGTTCACCGGACGGCACGCCTTGATCATCGCTTGGCCGGCACGGATATCCCTGGGGTTATTGGCCGCGGTCACGCCAATCACGCAGCCATCTTCCGTGAGATGCACCGCGGTAAATGCCTTGGGCGGCGCATTGACACGCACCACCGTGCGCGCTGCATCGGCTGGCATGCCGGCAACCTGAAGGTTCACGCCGTGCTGGTCGGTCCAGAACCAGGGAATGTCGTCATAGGGTGTTGCGTCGCCGCACATCGCCTTGCCGACGGCGAGACCGTGGTTCTGCGCATGCCGCCACGATTCGAGGCGCAGCCGGCGCCCGAACAGCGGATGGCGGAATGCCGTCACGTCGCCCGCGGCGTAGATATCGGGCTCGCTGGTGTGGCCGAATTCGTCCACCACGATGCCGCCCTCGAGCGACAGGCCGGCTGCTTCAGCTAGGCCAAGGTTGCGCTGCATGCCGACGCCAGCGATCACGAGATCGCCGCGATAGGTTTGGCCATCGCGGCAGACGATGCTCAGCCCGCCGGTCACGTCCTCGATCGCATCGACAATGACGCCGAAGTGCAGGGCAATCCCGGCGTCGCGATGCAGCGTCTCGATGAATGTGGCCCCCTCGGGTGACACCGCGCGACCCATCGCACGTGGCAACGCTTCCAGCACCGTGACGTCGCAGCCGCGTGCGCGAGCCGACGAGGCGATCTCCAATCCGATCACGCCGGCGCCTATGCAGATGACGTTGTGCGCACCGGAGAGACGGTCCCGGATCACCCGGGCGTCCTCCAAGGTGCGTAGATACAGTGCCTTGTCGCCGCCGTGGATGGGAAGGTGGCGTGCGCCGCCACCGACGGTCAGCAGGAGTCGGTCGTAGTCGATCGACCGTCCATCGGCCAAACGAACCTGATGCACCTCCGGTGCTATGTGCATGACGGCGGTGCCGAGCAGCAGCTCGATCCGCTGGTCGGCATAGCGCTCCTCGGCGTGGAAATAGGCGATCGGCGGTTCGGTTGCCTCGGTCAGCACCGCCTTCGACAAAGGCGGACGCTCGTACGGCCGCCAGGCCTCATCGCCGATCAGCAGGATCCGTCCGTCGAAGCCTGCCTGGCGCATGCCAATGGCAGCCCAGCCACCGGCCTGGCCGGCACCAACGATCACATGCGTCGTCATATCGGTCAGGTTAACGCGGTGGCGGCTTCTCGGGTAGCCAGACATCGGTCCAGCCGGTCTCGCCATCTGCTCCTGCCAGTCTCACCTGGGTGCGGCCCGGACCTGCCCGCTCGACGATCTGGATGCCGGTCGGTCGGTCGATGGCGTGGCAGTCGGCCGTCTGCTGCACGCCACCGCTGACCCGCGCGATCATGTTCGCGGCGTGCCGGTCCAGGTCGTCCTCGGTCTTGCATACGACGGCGCCGGGGTCGAGGCGGGGCCAGAGAGCGGTCGGCGCGCGAGCCGTTGGCGGGGCAGTCTTCGGCTTTTGCGGCAACAGACTAGGCGCATCGAGGATCACATGCTGCGCCGATGCGGGTGGCGCGATGCCAGACAGCAGCCCGCAGCACAGCACAATTGGCCATTTCCCAAGTCCAGGCATGACGCCTCCCCAACGCGTAGCAAACGCGCGATTCTACGAGGCCAAAGGCATTACCGGCAACCATGACTTGGCCGGTCGGGCAGCCGCTGGCATTGTGGCCGCGAACCGGAACCAGGAGACCAAGATGGCGGAAGCAGGTTGGGTGCGCGTAGCAGGCGTGTCGGATGTTGCCGAGGGCCAAGTGCATGCGGTGCGCGTCGGCGATCGGGAAATCGCGGTCTACCACCTGCCGGGCGGCGACTTCCGTGCCACCGATAACGTCTGCACCCATGAATACGCTCTGCTGTCCGATGGATGGCTGGAGGATGGCTGCATCGAGTGCCCGCTGCATGCAGCCCGGTTCGATGTGAAGACCGGCAAGGCGCTGTGCGCGCCGGCGGAGACGAATCTGAAGGTGTTCGAGGTGAAGGTCGAGGGCGAGGACCTGCTGCTCAAGGCGTAACGGCGTGCCCCCGGTCGTTGACTGCGACCTGCATCCCACGGTGCCGTCGCTCGCGGCACTGATGCCCTATCTCGACGACATGTGGCGCGAGACCGTGGTGCGGCGCGGCCTCGACGAGCTGAACACCATCGCCTATCCGGCCAACAGCCCGCTGACCGCACGGGCCGACTGGCGGGATGACCGCGGCAAGCCCGCCACGACGGCGGAACGGCTTGGCAAGGACGCGCTCGATCCGTTCGGCACGCAGATCGCGATTTGCAACTGCCTCTACGGCGTGCAGGCGACGTTCAGCGAGGACCTCGGCGCCGCCATGGCGCGCGCGGTGAACGACTGGATCGCGCGGGAATGGCTGGACCGCGATCCCCGGCTGCGGGCCTCGATCGTGGTGCCGCAACAGAATGCCGAGCTGGCGGTGGCCGAGATCGAGCGCTGCGCGCCGGATCGCCGCTTCGTGCAGGTGCTGCTGTTGGTGTCAGGCGAACTGCCGCTTGGGCGGCGGCAGAACTGGCCGATCTACGCAGCGGCCGAGCGGCTTGGTCTGCCTGTCGGCATTCATGCCGGCAGCACTTATCGGCATCCGAACACGCCGGTCGGCTGGTCCAGCTATCTGAGCGAGGAATACATCAACCAGGCCGGCGCGTTTCAGACTCAGCTCACCAGCCTGATGGCCGAGGGCGTCTTCGCCAAGTTCCCGAACCTGACCTTCGTCCTCATGGAATCGGGCGTCACCTGGCTGCCCGGCTACCTTTGGCGGCTGACAAAGTTCTGGAAAGGCCTGCGCAGCGAAGTGCCCTGGGTGGCGGATCCGCCGGCCTCGATCGTGCAGGACCGGGTGAGGCTGACGTTGCAGCCATTCGACGGTCCTCCGGAACCGGCGACCATCACGCGCTTTATGGAACACATGGGTTCCGACGAACTGCTGTTGTTCTCCACCGACTATCCGCACTGGCAGTTCGACGGCACCGACGCGATCCCGGCAGGCCTTGACCCGGCGCTCGCGCAGAAGATCATGGTGGACAATCCGCTGAACACCTATGCTCGGCTCAGGGAGACAACCCAATGAACGTAGACGTCCTGAACCGCACCGGCATCCAGACGACGAACCAGTCCAAACTGGCGATCGCCGACTGTGATATCCATCCGCGTCCGCCCGGAGCCGGTATCGGCGGGGTCAGCAAGGCGCTTTACCCATACCTGTCGAAGCGCTGGCTGGAGCATGTGCAGACGATCGGCGTGCGCTACCGACAGCCCTGGGAGCGCGGGTCCGCCTATCCGAAGGGGCAGCCCCAGGCGTGCCGCCGCGATGCCTGGCCTAACGGCGACAATCCCGGCAGCGACCTGGCGTTCATGGCCGAACAGCACCTCGATCCGAACAACGTTGCGTTCGGCGTGCTCAATCCGCTGACCAGCGGCCAGGGGGCGCAGGACCCGGAACTGTCCGCCGCCCTGACCCACGCCACCAACGAATGGCAGGTTGCCGAGTGGACCTCACGCGATACGCGCCTCAAGGCTTCGGTGATGACGCCGTTCGAGGACGCTCCGACCGCGGCGAAGATGATCGAGGCGCGCGCCGGCGATCCGAATTTCGCCCAGGTGCTCCTGCTGACACGCACTGCCGAGCCGCTCGGGCAGCGCCGCTATTGGCCGATCTACCAGGCGGCGGTGGATGCCAACCTGCCTGTCGGCATCCATGCATTCGGCTATGGCGGCAGCGCGCTGACCACGGGTGGCTGGCCATCCTTCTATCTCGAGGAAATGGTGGGCCACGCCCAGTGCCAGCAGGCAGTCCTGACCAGCCTGATCTTCGAGGGTGTATTCGAGCGCTACCCGACGCTGAAGATCGTTCTTGTCGAGGCCGGCTTCGCGTGGGCGGCATCGCATGCGTGGCGCATGGATCGCCAGTTCACCAAGCTGCACAAGGAAGTGCCACATCTGAAGCGGCGGCCGTCGGAATACATGCGGAGCAATGTCTGGTTCACTACGCAGCCGGTGGAGGAGCCGGAACCACGCGAGCACCTTGCTGACGCGATCGAATGGATAGGATGGGATCGCGTGCTGTTCGCTACCGATTATCCGCACTGGGACTTCGACGATCCGGCCCACGCGTTGCCGTTGAAGATGACCGAAGCGCAGAAGCGCGGACTCTTCCTGGAGAACGCCAGGGCCGTGTACGGCTTCGCATGAACCGCGGCGACAGCCCATCGGGCTTCGATCCGCTCTCACTGCCTGAGAGCAACGCCTCGACCTATCCGGAGCCGTTTCGTGCCGACAACCAACAGCGCTGGAACAGGCGTCTGGGGAACCACGCTGGGCTGACCAATTTCGGGGTGAACCTGACGCGGATTGTGCCGGGCGGCCAGTCGTCGCATCGGCACGCGCATCTGCGGCAGGACGAATTCATCTATGTGCTGCAAGGCACTGTGGAACTGGAGACGAATGCGGGAACGGAAGTCCTGCGCGCGGGCATGTGCGCCGGCTTTCCGGCAGGCACCGGAAATGCGCATCGGTTCGTGAACCGTTCGACCGACGATGTCCTTCTGTTGGTCATCGGCGACCGCACGTCCGGCGAAGAGGCGACCTATCCGGATGTCGATCTACACCTTCGGCAGGAAGGCAACGGGCCCTACCGATATTTCCGCAAGGATGGCACGCCGTACTGAAAGGCGTCCGGCGCAACCAATATGGGCGGAATGGATATTATTCGCATCCCGGGATCACGCATCCTGGACATCGCCAAGATCGCCTTCGCTACGCCGGATGTCGACTTCCTCTGTTTTGGCGAATCGGACCAGCCAAGCCCTGACGTAGCCCATGCCGCAGCCGTGGCGTCGCTGGCCGCGGGTGAGACCCGCTATTCGGATGTGCGTGGTCTGCCGGCCTTGCGCGTTGCTCTCTCCGAATACCTGAGCGGTCTGCATCTCAAACCAGTCGCCGAGGACCGCATCCAGGTCACCGCCTCCGGGATGGCGGCAGTCTCGACGGCGCTGGCGGCAACAGTGCGCGCCGGCGACCGCGTGGTGCTGCACAGCCCCGCCTGGCCCAATGTCGGCAACGCAGCCCGGCTGCGCGGCGCCGAGGTGATCGAACTGCCGCTTACGTCCCTGCCGGAGGGCGGCTTCCGGATGGATTTCGATCGGCTCGACGCGCTGCTGGACGGCGCGCGTGCCTTCATCCTGAACAGCCCGAACAATCCCACCGGCTGGACCGCGACCTTCGATGAACTGGCAACCATCCTCGAGATCGCGCGCCGCCGCGGGGTCTGGCTCATCGGCGACGAAGTCTATTCGCGACTGATCTATGATGGGACGGAGGCGGCACCCTCGCTGCTCGATCTGGCCGAACCGGACGATCGGGTGATCGTCTGCAACAGCTTCTCCAAAACCTGGGTCATGACCGGCTGGCGGCTCGGCTGGCTGGTGGTGCCGGAGGGCACACGCGACGCCATCACCGAACTGGTCGAGGTCGCCCATTCGGGCGTTGCGCCCTTTATCCAGCAGGCAGGCATTGCCGCCGTGCAGGATCCGGTGACCGTGGGGCGCTTCCGTGCGCATTGCGCCACTGGCCGCAAGCTGACAGGCGAGGCGCTCGGTGGCCTCAATGGCGTGCGCTACGCCGAGCCCGATGGCGCGTTCTACGCGTTTGTCGGCATCGACGGGGCGACCGACAGCCTCGGCCTGGCACGGCGCCTCGTGACAGACCATGGCGTGGCAGTGGCACCCGGGATCGCATTCGGCGATGCCGGCGAGGGCTACCTCCGCATCTGCTTTGCCCAGTCGGCGGAGCGGATCGAGCGGGCGATGGAGCGGTTGCGGGAAGGCTTACGCGCAGCGCAGTAGCTTGACAGCCAGGGTGGCCGCCGGTTGTTTGCCGCCCTCATCAGCGGGACCAGTCAACATGCACGCTTACCGCACCCATACCTGCGGCGCCCTGCGCGCCAGCGATGCCGGGCATCCTGCCCGCCTGTCAGGCTGGGTGCATGCCAAGCGGGATCACGGCGGGCTGCTGTTCATCGATCTGCGGGATCATTACGGCATCACGCAGTGCGTGTTTGCCGCCGGCTCGCCCGCGTTTGCCGCGGCGGACGCGGTGCGGCCCGAAAGCGTGATCACCGTCACCGGCGAAGTCGTTAACCGCGAGGCTGGCACGGTGAATCCTAGGCTGCCGACTGGCGAGATCGAACTGCGCGTGTCGGACCTCGTGGTGCAATCGGCCGCCGAGGTGTTGCCGATGCAGGTCGCCGGTGACGAACGATTCCCCGAGGACATCCGGCTGAAATACCGCTTCCTCGACCTGCGCCGCGAGAAGCTGCACCGGAACATCATGCTGCGCGCCGGCGTGATCGCCTCGATCCGCCGCCGCATGATCGAGGCCGGCTTCACCGAGTTCCAGACGCCGATCCTCACCGCCGACTCTCCCGAGGGGGCACGCGCCTTTCTCGTGCCGGCGCGGCTTCATCCCGGCCAGTTCTACGCGCTGCCGCAGGCGCCGCAGCAGTTCAAGCAGCTCGCGATGGTCGCGGGCTTCGATCGTTACTTCCAGATCGCGCCGTGCTTCCGCGATGAGGCATCGCGCGCCGATCGGTCGCCGGGCGAGTTCTATCAGCTCGATTTCGAGATGAGCTACGTGACACAGGAAGACGTGTTCATCACAATCGAGCCTGTGATTGCCGGCGTGTTCGAGGAGTTTGCGGACGGCCGCGCGGTGACCTCATCGCCATGGCCGCGGATCCCCTACGACACGGCCATGCTGGAATACGGCTCCGACAAGCCGGACCTGCGCAATCCCCTGAAGATCGCGGACGTGACCCAGCACTTCGCCGGTTCGGGCTTCGGGCTGTTCGCGCGCATCGCTGCATCGGGTGGCGTCGTCCGCGCCATTCCGGCGCCGGGCGCGGCATCGCAGCCGCGCAGCTTCTTCGACAAGCTCAACGACTGGGCGAAGGCGGAAGGTGCCGGCGGCCTGGGCTACATCGTGTACGACGCGGATGGCCCGAAAGGCCCCATCGCCCGGAACCTGGAAGCCGATCGCGCTGAAGCCATACGGGCCGCCTGCGGCGTCAAGGCAGGTGACGCGGTATTCTTCGCGGCCGGCAAGCGGGAGGACGCGGCGAAGTTCGCCGGTGTGGTGCGCACCCGGCTCGGCGAGGACCTCGACGTGATCGAGAAAGGCGCGTTCCGCTTCTGCTGGATCACCGATTTCCCGATGTTCGAGCTGAACGAAGAAACCAGGCAGGTCGATTTCAGCCACAATCCGTTCAGCATGCCGCAAGGCGGCTTGGAGGCGCTGGAGTCGCAGGATCCTCTGACCATCAAGGCGTTCCAGTACGACATCGTGTGCAATGGTGCCGAACTGTGCTCAGGCGCCATCCGTAACCATCGCCCCGACATCATGGTGCGCGCCTTCGCGATCGCGGGGCATCCGCCAGAGGAAGTGGAGAAACGTTTCGGCGGCATGCTGAATGCCTTCCGCTACGGGGCGCCGCCGCACGGTGGAGCGGCGCCAGGGATCGATCGCATCGTGATGCTGCTGGCCGACGAGCCGAACATCCGCGAGGTGATCCTGTTCCCGCTCAATCAGCAGGGTGAGGACCTGATGATGGGCGCGCCAGCCGAACTGCCGCCGGCGCGGCTGAAGGAATTGCATCTGCGACTCGATCTGCCGCCCAAAGTCCGCGGCGGCTAGTGCCCTG
>DATJJM010000423.1:0-5037 GCA_035492535.1 Acetobacteraceae bacterium
CCGGTGGGGATGCGTTCGTCGGGGCCCGTCCGTGCAGTGCAGTATGGTGGCGCGGACTACCAGTCGAAGGCCAACGACGAGATCGTCATCATGGCCATGATCGAGACCAAGGAGGGCATCGCCAACCTGGATGCCATCTGCGCGACCCCCGGGCTCGACGCCGTCTATATCGGGCCAGCCGATCTTTCATTCGCGCTGGGGCTGGAGCCGCGGGGCGATAATCCGGACCCCCTGCATCTCGCAACCTGCGACAAGATCCTGGCGACCGCACATAAGCACGGCATCAAGTGCGTCATGCACTGTGCGGGCGCAGCCTTCGCGGCGGGGGCGGTGAAGCGCGGATTCGACATGGTGATGCTGACGTCCGATCTGTCGTGCATGATCGCCGGGGCGCGTATGCAGCTCGACGAGCTCAAGTCGAAGACGGCGTGACGGGGCTGGTGCCGTTGCTCTCGACATCGCCCGCCAATGACGCGAAGCAACGCCACCACACTGCGCCGACCGGCAGCATCCAGGTTATGTGCTGCTCGGCGGCGCGGTCATCCCAGGGAAACGGCGCTGGCAGGATCGCTGCGATATCGGTCATACCCGGGTGATGGGAGGTGCCCCATTCCATGGCGGCATATGAACCTTTGGCTACCCGTAGTTGCGGCTCGAGCGTGGCTCGCGCGCTGTTGGCCAGGGAGAAGAATGCTTCGCCGGCAAGGCCCGTGCAGCGGAGAAACACGCCAACCTGCGGGAATGGCAGTTTTGCGCGATACAAGGTGATCCATGCGGCGTCGCGGATGATGGCGAAGCGGCGGTTGCGGTAACCACCCGAACTATGTGCGGGCAAGCCGGGCGAATGGGCGCGTTGTGCCAGCAGGTCGCGCCAGAAGGCGCGGTCCTGGGCCAGGTCCTGTGGAGACACTCCCCGGCGGGGGCTACGAAATTGCATGTCCGGCCATCCAGGCGTCCTTGCCTTGCACCTGCGGTTCCGGCCTGCCCCGTAGCCGCTCAATATTATTTGACAGGGCCGTTTGAGCAATGACGCGCCCCGTCCGATGTCGCAGAGTTTCCGCATGAGCGGTAGCGATACAGTCGGTGCCGAGGTTTGGCCGGCCTTTGCATTGCCTTTTGGCACCACGATCAATGGCTATCGCATCGTTCGAGTGCTGGGCAGTGGCGGGTTCGGCATCACCTACCTCGCCACCGATCTTCTGTCCCAACACTTCGCGGTCAAGGAATACTTCCCCCGGCAATTCGCCGTTCGGCAGAACCAGCAGGTTGTCGCGGCGTCCGCGGAGGACTCTGCGCTCTTCGAGGAATGCAAGGAGCGCTTTCTGAGGGAAGCGAAGGCGCTGGTGCTGCTGAGCCGGGCTACTGAGAACCGCGGTGGCATCGTGCGGGTGCAGACCTACTTTGAATCGCACGGCACCTGCTTTCTCGTGATGGACTATCTCGAGGGCGCCAATCTTGCCAGCGTCCTGCGGCAAAATTCCGATGGGCTATCCGCCGCTCGCCTGCATTCGGTGCTGCGGCAATTGCTGTCCAGCGTACGCGTGGTGCATCGGGCGGGGCTCATGCATCGGGACATCAAGCCGGCCAACATCATCCTGCGGGACGACGATACAGTTGTCCTGATCGACTTCGGTGCAACCCGCGAAACCACCAACAGGCAGGCGACCTCCTTTACGCAGATCTATTCGGGTGGTTACGCGCCACCGGAGCAGATGCTGGGGCTGCCGCAGGCTGAATTTTCCGACATCTACGCCATTGGCGCTGTCGGATATCGGGCCCTGGGCGGTCAGCCTGTGAATGCGCTGGCTCGAAAGAATGCGTTGGCTGCCGGGCTCGCCGACCCGCAGCCCCGGGCTGCAAAGATTGGTTCCGGACGTTATCCGGCGAAGCTACTGGCGGCCATCGACGACGCGATGGCAATCGATCCCAAGCGCAGGTTGCAAAATGTCGACGACATGCTCGCCGCGCTTGGGCGACCGATCGATGACGCGGCCACGATCATTGCGAAGGACCCGGCCGCCCGTCGGCGCAGGCCGCTACCCCTATGGGGAATTGCCGCCGTGGTCGCGCTCATTGTGGTCTCGATTGGCGTGGGAGGCATGCTGCTGCTGCGTCCTCATGCTCCAGAACCTGTTGCAAACCAGCCCTCTTCCCCGACCGCCCCTTCGCAAGTCGCTGCGAGCGCGCCGGCGAGCGCACCGGAGCAGCAACAGCCACCGCCTGCTCCAGAGGCTGCCAGCCAACAGCCGCTCGTCGCGCCGCCCGAACAGCAACCGGCAAATCGCGAGCAGCCGGCCGTACCGCAGGTGCCTGCACAGCCAGTCCCTGCCGCCGCATCGGTCGAACCGCAGCCGCAGCCGCAATCACAGCCGCAACCGCAGCCGCAGCCGCAGCCGCAGCCGCAGCCGCAGCAAGAGGCACTGTTGCTGCCTCCGGTCCCACAGCCGCCACAACCGGCGCAACCATACGTGTCGCGTCTCGAGCGGGCGCAAGCGGCTGCGGCGGCAGTGCCGTGCGCCGCGTTGACGGTCGCGGAACAGCCGGGCGGGCTGCGTGTCAGCGGCTTCGCCGGTCCTGGATCGGAGGTCGATCGCCTGCTGATCGATCTGAGGCAAAACGGAAATGTCACCAATGCTGTGACTGGTATCGATCGTGCTTTTTGCGCGCCGGTCACCGCCATCGCGCAGGCGGCAAGGCTGGGTTGGGCGAATAACCCAGTTTCACCGACGATCAGCATGGATCGTCAAAGGGTCGCCGAGGGTGTTGCATTGCACCTGGATATTGGAACGCAGTTGCCCACGCTCTTGGTCGATCTCTACCAGGCGGATGGGACGGTTCGTCACCTTCGGACCTCGAACCGGCGCGCCGAATGGGTTGCCACAGGACCGCCTGGACCGCGCCTGCTGACCGCCATCGCTACGGTGGATCCGCTTTATGCCGGTGCGCGGCCGGACGTGGAGAAGGCCCGCGACTACCTTGCCCTACTGCGGTCCCATCTCAGCTCACCCGCACCCTCTATCTTGGCAAATCTCGCGATAGTGACCATAAGCCCAGGTTCCGCAGCGGTAATGAAGGTTCCGCAACGGCCGGAACAAAAGTCGGCTCGGTGCGTCAACATGGTCAGCCGCGCTCAAATGGGGGAGACGTTAACGGATGCCGAACTTGCCGCCCTGCGCACCGAGTGCAGGAACTGAACGCTTCGGTTTCGGTTGGCTTGCTGGCGCAGTGCTGGCGCTCCTCACTGGTTGTACGCCGCCGGCCCAACAGCCACCGGTTGCGGTAGCCACGCCGCCTGCGGCACCTCCGCCTCCTGTTCAGCCTGTGCCGTTCCCCACGGCCGTGACGAACGCCGCGGACGCGGTCTTCGCCGGCGCACTGGCACGCAGCCAGCCCGGCGAACGGCAGATCGTGGTGATCGATCCGTTGGTGAATGGCGTAACAGGGGAGCAGTCTGCCGCAACGCAGCAAATCCAAGATCGCATCGTCGCGCTGGCGCGCGAGAAGTATCCGCAGTTCGACGTGCAGCCGTTCAGTGCCGCGGAAGTCCGCGCGAGCCCGAACGTCATGGTCGGCACGTTCACGCCGGTCAACACGCAGGGCCAGACCGCAGGCGCACGCGAGGCGTATCGCTTTTGCCTGGTCATGGTCGATCTACGGATCGGGAAGACGATAGCGAAGGGCGTCGCGCGCGCGCAGATGGACGGCGTCGATGCAACTCCCACTGGCTTCTTTCGCGACAGTCCGGCCTGGACCAACGATGCCAACGTCAAGAGCTACATTGACACGTGCCAGGCGACCAAGGTTGGTGATCCCATCAGCCAAACCTATCTCAATGGCATTCTCACCGCTTCGGTCGTTGCCGAGGCAATCAGCGCGTATGACGCGAACCACTACCGCGAAGCGCTCGCCCTCTATCAGAGCGCGCATCAGATGCCAGCGGGCAATCAGCTGCGTGTATACAACGGTCTCTATCTGACCAATTGGAAGATGGGCCAGGAGGAAGCGGCAACCGAGGCATTCGGGCGCCTGGTTGACTTTGGGCTCGACAACAATGCGCTCGGCATGAAGATCCTGTTCCGCCCGGCCTCGACCGCCCTGGAGCAAGGCGGTCCTTATGAGATGTGGCTACGACAGATCGCCACGCACAGCGCGGCCAGGAATGTCTGTCTTCAGGTCACCGGCAACAGCAGCCCGAGCGGGTCGCCTGCGCTCAACGAGCAACTATCGCTGTTGCGCGCGGAATATGTGCAGCGAGTGCTGCAAGCCGATGCCCCATTGAACAATCGCGTCATCGCCACAGGCGCGGGGGCAAGTAAGAACCTCATCGGCACCGGCGCCGATGATTTGTCCGACGCGCTCGACCGCAGGGTGGAGTTCAAGGTGATCCCGACCTGCTGAGTCGGATACCCTGTCGAGCAGAGCGGCAAATGCGTGGATGACGCGCCTTCGCATGATGGCCGGGTGATTCGGCCGGCAACCGTGCATCGCTGATGGCGGCACGGACACTGTCGGCGTGGAGTGCGGGGGCGGCGAGGTTTGGCGCGGCCGATGCCGATCGCCACGCGACGAGGTTGCATTCGAAATTGTCCTGGTCGTGCCCGGCAAGGACACGGCAGCGGCACCAATTCCGAAATGCCCCGGTCCAGGTTGCTTCCCGCTACCCCGCGTCCTACCCTCCGGTACACCTACCAATATGGGAGCAGTCCAGATGAAGGTCGGCGAGGCAGTCGCAGAAATCATGAAGCGCGAGGGGATCGAGATCCTCTGCGGTTATCCCGTCAACCATCTGCTGGAATATGCCGCCGCCGCCGACATCCGGCCGATCATCGTGCGTCAGGAGCGTATCGGCCTGCACATGGCCGACGCCATCTCGCGCGTCACCTCCGGCAAGAAGATCGGCGCCTTTTGCATGCAGCACGGGCCGGGCACCGAGAACGCCTATGGCGGCGTCGCTCAGGCGTTCTCCGAGTCGGTGCCGGTGCTGGTGATCCCGCAAGGCTATCCGCAGCGCATCGCCCATATTGATCCAAACTACAG
>DATJJM010000424.1:0-3610 GCA_035492535.1 Acetobacteraceae bacterium
GCGATGGCCCATGAGACCGCACGGCTCGCAGAATACGCTGCCGGTCTTCGCTACGAGGACCTGCCGCCGGCCGTGGTGCGTCGCGCGAAGGACTGCATTATAGACACATTCGCCGTGATCGTACAAGGAAGCGGCTTGCCCCGCTATGCACAGCGAAGTGCGGCCAGTGGAAGGAGCCGCATTCTCGGCAGCAACGGGCCCATGGTCCAAGCCGCCGCGGCAGCGCTCGCCAACGGTGCGTCCGCCCATGCCTTCGAATCTGACCAAGCCGGGTGCGGGCGTGCACCCGGGTGCGACACTGGTGCCGTCCGCGCTCGCCATCGCGCAGGAACAGGGAAGCAGCGGCCGTGAACTGCTCACGGCGGTCACCGCTGGATTTGAAGTCATGTATCGCATCGGTCGCGCGACAATGCATAGCAATGAGCGACATGGCTTCCACGCTCCCGGCACGACCGGCCCATTTGGGGCAGCCGTGGCTGTCGGCCACCTGTTGAAGCTTGATACCGAGACGATGACCAGCGCCCTTTGGATCGCAGGCTCCCTGGCGGGCGGGCTCATGGAGTTTGCTCGATCGGGCACGGGCGCGATGGTGAAGCGACTCCATCTCGGACGAGCGGCTGAAAGTGGCGTTCTCGCGGCCTGTTTGGCAGCCGATGGGTTCACTGGTCCACGTACCGTGCTCGAAGGCGACGCCGGGTTCCTGAAGGTCTTCTGTAGTGAATGGGATTTGTCAGAGTTGACACGTGGCCTCGGCAACGAATTCACGAGTTTGAATCTATGTCTCAAGCGCTTCCCGATACATATGACGGCTCACACGCGGTGCAGGCGGTACTTGAGCTTCGAGCCGAGGCAGCCCAGATAGATCGGATCCATGTGGCCGGCAATGAGCGGATGGCAACAATCAACAACATTCCTGAGCCCGCCGATATCATGATGGCGCAGTACTCCATCCCATTCTGTGTGGCCCTCGCGCTGTATCGCGACCCGCGGAACCCGGCATCTTTCGACCAGTCGGCGTTGGTCAACACGGATCTCCGTGCCATGTGTCGTCGCGTCGATGTTACCGTGGCCAATCCTCCAACAAGTGTGCTCGGTGCAAGCAAGGTCACGATCCGGTTCCGGAATGGTCAGATGATCTCTCGTGAAGTCGAAGATTTCGATGGAACGCCCAATCGGCCGCTGCGTCCCGCTGAGCTTCGCAACAAGTTCATGATGATTCATAAGCGGGTCTGGCATGGAACAGGCTGCGTCGACGTTCGACCGCCTGCAAAACATAGAAGATGAAACGGACTTACAATGGGTGGGAGCGTTCTGATTGCGTCACTGGTACACGCCGCGGAAGAGGGCAAGCGTTTTACGTCCGGTGTCATGGCGTCTCTTGTTCAGCAGGGTTGAGTGTCGGCCGAAATGGGGCTGTGCTTGCATGATAGGGAGGAACTGCCATGCCGTATTATCAAAGAGGCGATGTCCGCATCCGCTATGAGGAGACAGGTTCGGGCTTTCCACTCCTGGTTACCCCCGGCGGAGGGTTGAACTCGCGTGTCAGCAACTGGCAGACTGCGGTCTTCAGTGCCATGGAGGTCTTCAAGGACGACTTCCGCTGCATCACCATGGACCAGCGCAACGCCAATGGAGGTGAATCGACCGGCCCGGTGGCCGTCGACAACCCCTGGGATGCGTTCGCCGAGGACCAGCTTGGGCTGATGGACCATCTTGGCATCCGCGAATTCTTCTATATGGGCTACTGCATCGGCGGTTGTTTTGCCGGTAAACTGATGCAGCGGGCGCCTGACCGCGTCGTTGCTGCCGTGTTCTGCCAGACGGTCGGCTTTCGGCCAGAGGACCCGGCGGTCATGTATCGCCATAGCAAGGAAAATTGGGTGCCCGATTTCATGAAACTGCGCCCCGATGTGTCGCCGGACACAATCGAAAAATACCTGCACAATCTGTACGAGGTTCAGCCCGATTTCCTGTACAGCGTGCCGCGAGACTTCATCAGAACCTGTCATACGCCGATGCTGGTGCTGCCCGACGATATCCCATCGCATCCGTTACAGACCTCGATCGATGTTGCCTCGCTGGCTCCCAATGCCGAGATCACCGTGTATCCGTGGAAGGAGCCGATGGAATTGAAGCAGCGCACGATCGACCGGGTGCGCCGTTTCCTCCGGGCGCACGTACCGATGCGGGCCACCGCGCAGTATGCGGACTAACTACGCTCCTGTGCGATCGCGCGCTTGACCGCCGTGCGGTCGTACATCCGGGTGCGATGGTCGATGACCCGTGGCAGTTTCGTCAGGTCGACGCCGTCGGCATCGAGCCACTCGGCAAGCGTGAACAGATACGGGTCGCAGATCGTGTAGCGCGTGCCCATGACCCACGGCCCCTCGAGCATGTCATCTTCGATCGGCGCAAATGCGGCGCCGACACTTTCCGGTACCTTGCGCTTCATTGCCTCGATCGCCGCTGGGTCATCGGCCCAGCGCGTGCCGCGCATGCGGTGCGCATGCGCCACATGCACGGTCGAACACAAATAGCTGTTGAACGCCTGCATCCTGGCGAAGGTGAACGGGTCGTTGAGCGGAGCCAGGTTCGCTGCTGGATAGCGTTGTGCGATATAGGCAAGGATGGCTGGCGTTTCAGTCAATATGCCGTCGTCGGTGACCAAGGCTGGCACCCGTCCTTTCGGGTTGATCGCCAGATATTCGGGCGAGCGCTGCTCGTTCATAGAAAAATTGACGCGCGCTACCGTATAGTCGGCTCCCGCCTCCTCCAACGCGATATGAGAGGCCAACGCACAGCTCCCCGGCGAATAGAACAGTTTCAACATCACTCTGCTCCTCGTAATACAGCTGCGGCTGGCGATCACACTCGCTCAAGCTTCACGATGCGCCGCACCCGCCCCCATTCGCCGGATTGCACCACATACAGATCGCCCTGTGAGTTGCCCCAAATACCGTGGCACGAACGCTGAATTGGATCGCCCCACAGTGCAAGTCGTTCACCGTCGAGTGTCAGGATGCTGACCATATCCCCATTATGCTCGGCGATACAAACCACGTCGTCGGGATCGACAACGAAGAATGCCGGACCGATCAGCTCTGTCGACCAGACTGTCAGCGCCTTGACGAGATGACGAAGGCGAGATCGACCACTCTTGGGCCGGCAACTATTTCTTCAATCGAAGTACACAGTCCTGGATCTGCTCAATGGTGATCACCGGCCGAAGTCATCCGGGCGGGAGCCGGTCGGCCGGATCGAGTGCGAACCGAGGTCCAAACTGATGTCGGCAATAATGCCATTGACACGCCGAGGCGCACCTCGTGAACGGCTTGCTGCGTGGAAGGCGCAAGAGGTCCAGCTCATGTTCGGAGCGCTGAGGGTGGAGCTGCATTTCGCGGCAGAACTTTTCGGGAGTCCGGCCGGATCCAACCGGGGTCGACCATGGCAACGGTATGACACACTTCGTCACGTATTTTGCATCTTGACGGCGACCGGGTCATCATCGGCGGCACGACGGTACAGTCAGACGCTCAAGATTGCTCGCAGCCGCCGTTCGTCCCGCCTCTTTCAATCGCGCCAGAGCGGATACAACGGCGGAACCCGAGAG
>DATJJM010000425.1:0-9143 GCA_035492535.1 Acetobacteraceae bacterium
AGCAGCACGAACAGCACAGAAATGCCGTCAACACCTAGCTTGTAGCCGACGCCATATTCTGGAAGCCACGGCATTTCCTCGATGAACTGGAAGCCGGGCTCACCGGTATCGAACTTCACCCAGAGCACCAGCGACAGCACCAGGACAATCAGGCTGGTCCATAGCGCGGTCCAGCGTGCGTTGGAGGCGACAGTCTCCTCGTCGCCGCGTACCAGCATGATGATCACGCCGCCGACCAACGGCAGCCAGATTATCAGCGACAGGATCGGGAAACCGGCGGCGTTCATCGTGACACCAGGAAAAGGCCGACCAGCAGCACCACGCCTATCAGCATGACAAAGGCATAGACGGCGAGTGAACCGGTCTGGATTTTCACTGCCTGGCGTGAGCCATCCACCGTGATCTCGGCAAGCCCGTTGGGCACGCCGTCGATGATCGTGGCGTCGCCGGTCTGCCAGAGTATCCGCGCCAGGCGAATCGCCGGTTGGATCAGGATCGCGTCATACAGTTCGTCGAAATACCACTTGTTCAGGAAGAACAGGTAGATGCCGCGGAACCTGGTCGCGAGCCGCATCGGCAACAGCGGATTGGCGATATACATCACATAGGCGACCGCGATGCCGGCGAGGCCGACAACGAGCGGCGACATTTCCGCCCAGCCCGGCACATGCTCGATGCCGGCCATCACGTGGTTGCCGGGGGCATTGAAGATCGCACCATTCCAGAATTCGCCCCAATTCTCGCCGATGAATGTGCTGTCCAGCAGCTTGCCGGCGATGATCGCGCCCGTCCCCAGCACAAGCAGCGGTCCGATCATGACCCACGGGCTTTCATGCACGTGCTCCAGCACATGATGATCGGCGCGCGACTTGCCGTTGAACGTCATGAACAGCAGGCGCCAGGAATAGAATGCGGTCAGGAACGCGGCGAGCACCGTGCAAATGAAGCCATACATGCCAACGCCGGTACCGGACGCGTAGGCCGATGCGATGATCGCATCCTTGGAATAGTAGCCGGCGAACGGCGGGATGCCGGCCAGTGCCAGGCTGCCGATCCACATCATCGCGCAGCTCCAGGGAACCATACGCCAGAGCCCGCCCATCTTGCGCATGTCCTGTTCGCCGGACATCGCGTGGATCACCGAACCGGCGCTAAGGAACAGCAGCGCCTTGAAAAACGCGTGGCAAATCAGGTGGAAGATCGACACCTGAAAGGCGCCAACGCCTGCTGCCACGAACATGTAGCCGAGCTGCGAACACGTAGAATACGCGATCACCCGCTTGATGTCGGTTTGTGCGCAGCCAATGGTGGCCGCGAACAGCGCCGTGGTGGCGCCGATGAACGTGACCAGACCCAGAGCGAAGGGCGCAAATTCATAGATCGGCGACATCCGCGCGACCAGGAACACGCCGGCGGTGACCATCGTCGCGGCATGGATCAACGCTGAGACCGGCGTCGGGCCTTCCATTGCGTCAGGCAGCCAAACGTGGAGACCAATCTGTGCCGACTTACCCATGGCACCAATGAACAGCAGGACGCCAATCACTTCGAACGCGGGGTAAGTGCCGCCGAGGACCGAATACGTATCAGCGCCATGCTGCGCCACGGCCGGGAAGATTACAGAAAACTCGATCGAGCCGAACTTGAAGAAGATCAATGCGACGCCGACGGCGAAGAACAGGTCGCCGACACGGTTGGTGATGAAAGCTTTGATCGCGGCGGCGTTAGCGGACGGGCGGTCGTACCAGTAGCCGATCAGCAGATACGAACAGAGCCCCACACCCTCCCAGCCGAAGAACAGCTGCAGCAGGTTGTCGGCGGTCACCAACATCAACATGGAGAAGGTGAACAGCGACAGGTAGGAGAAGAAGCGATACCGAGGATAGGCGTCGTGCGCCATGTAGCCGATCGAATAGACATGGATCAGCATTGCCACGAAGCAGACCATGGCTACCATCACGGCCGACAGCGTGTCGTAGCGCAGTGCCCACGATACGTGGAAGCGCCCGGCATCGACCCAGGTGCCTAGCAACACGGTGCCCGTGGGTTCATCGCCTCCTACAAGTTGGAAACAGGCGATCGGCCCAAGCGCCGCGGCGACCAACATGCACAACACGGACACCGCCATGGCGGCGCGGTCCCCGATGGAGCGGCCAAGCAGGCCGGCGACCAAAGCGCCGAAGAGGGGCGCAAAGACAGCGACGGCGTAGATCATCTCACCCCTTCATCAGGTTGACGTCTTCAACCTGGATAGAGCCTCGGTTTCGGAAGTAGATCACCACGATCGCCAACCCAATCGCCGCCTCAGCGGCGGCAACGGTCAGCACGAACATCGCAAACACCTGCCCGACCAGATCATCCAGCGAGGCAGAGAAAGCCACCAGGTTCAGGTTCACCGCGAGCAGGATCAACTCGATCGACATCAGGATGATGATGACGTTCTTCCGGTTCAGGAAAATGCCGAAGATGCCCAGCACCAGCAGGATCGCCGACACCACCAGGTAATGGCCGACGCCAACTTCAGTGCCCATGGTGGGTCTCCTCGGCCGCAGCCGGTTCTTCCTGCTCGACCACCTTCGGCTCGAAGATGCCGATATCCTTCACGCCAGCACCGATCGACACTGTGACCATCTCCAGCGTCTCGGCCACGGTGCGCTCGGTCTGCACCCGGATGATCTGGTGCCGCGACGTCTTCCGATCTCGCAACGTCAATACGATGGCGCCGATCATGGCCACCAGCAGCAGCAACCCCGCTGCCTGGAACAGAAACACATAGTCCGTGTAAAGCAGCCGGCCCAGCGCCGCCGTATTGCTCACTTGGGCCGGCACCGGTGCCAGCCGTAGCGTCGGTGCCGCCGGAGCGAACTTCCATCCGCTGATCACCAGTGCCAGTTCGATGAACAGCACCGCCCCCACCGTCGCGCCGATCGGCAGATACCGCTGGAACCCCCCGCGCAGCTCGGCGAAATCGATGTCAAGCATCATCACCACGAACAGGAACAGTACCGCGACCGCGCCGACATAGACGATCATCAGGATCATCGCGAGGAACTCGGCGCCAGCGATCAGGAACAGTGCCGCCGCATTGAAGAACGACAGGATCAGGAACAGCACGGAGTGCACGGGATTGCGCGAACTCACCACCATCGCGGCGGAGATCAGCAGGATCACGGCGAAGATGTAGAAGAAGACGGTTGCGATCATCGGTACGGCGCGTCCAGTTCCAGGCGACGCGCGATCTCGGGCTCCCAGCGGTCGCCGTTATCCAGAAGCTTCTCCTTGTTATAGAGCAGCTCCTCGCGCGTCTCGGCGGCGAACTCGAAATTCGGCCCTTCGACGATGGCATCCACCGGACAGGCTTCCTCGCACAGCCCGCAGTAAATGCACTTCGTCATGTCGATGTCATAGCGCGTGGTGCGGCGGGACCCGTCGGCGCGTGGTTCGGCCTCGATGGTGATTGCCTGCGCCGGGCAGATCGCCTCGCACAGCTTGCAGGCAATGCAGCGCTCCTCGCCGTTGGGATAGCGACGCAGTGCGTGCTCCCCTTTGAACCGTGGCGAGATCGGTCCCTTTTCATAGGGGTAGTTGATCGTCACCTTGGGCTTGAAGAAGTAGCGCAGCGTCAGCCCGAGCCCGGCGACAAGCTCGCCCAGCAGCAGACTGCGCGCGGTTCGGTCGAGGAAGGCCATCAGCAGATTCCCTCACGCATGGGGCAGCCACCCGAACAGCATCAGTGCTCCAGCCGTGATCACCAGCCACAGCAGCGACAATGGCAGAAAGACCTTCCAGCCAAGCCGCATGAGCTGGTCGTAGCGATACCGCGGGAAGGTGGCGCGCACCCACAGGAACACGAACAGACAGAAGCAGACTTTCAGCACGAACCAGATCACGCCGGGGATCCAGGTGAACGGTGCCACCGGAAACAGCGGCAGCCATCCGCCCAGGAACAGGATCGTCGTCATCCCGCTCATCAGGATCATGTTGGCGTACTCGCCAAGGAAGAACAGTGCGAACGCCATGGCGCTGTACTCGACGAAGAAGCCTGCCACGATCTCGCTTTCGCCTTCCGGCAAGTCGAACGGCGACCGGTTCGTCTCCGCCAGTGCCGAGATGAAGAACACGATGAACATCGGAAACAGCGGGATCGCGTACCAGGCCGGGATGAACCCGAACCAGTAGTGGTTCTGTCCCTGCACGATGTCCGTGAGGTTCAGCGAGCCGACGCACAGCAGCACCGACACCATCACAAAGCCCATCGAGACTTCGTAGCTCACCATCTGCGCCGCGCTGCGCAGTGCGCCGAGGAAGGCGTATTTCGAGTTGCTCGCCCAACCGGCGATGATGATGCCATAGACACCCAGCGATGAGATCGCGAACAGGTACAGGATGCCGACATTGATGTCGGCATTCACCCAGCCGTCGGCGACCGGGATCACTGCCCACGCGATGAGCGCCAGTCCCATCGTCAGCATCGGCGCCAGCAGGAACAGCAGACGATTGGCGCCTGCCGGGATCACCGTCTCCTTCATGATCATCTTGATCGCGTCGGCGAACGGCTGCCACAGCCCAAACGGCCCCACCACGTTGGGGCCTTTGCGCAACTGCATCGCCGCCAGCACCTTGCGCTCGGCATAGGTCAGGTAGGCGACGCCAATCAGCAGCGGCACCAACAGCAGCAGGGCTTCAAGCACGGTCAGGATCAGGCGGCCAATGATCGTGTGGAGGAAGAACGCTTCCATTGCGCTATTCCGCCGCCTCGGCCAGTTGCGTCGAAGTACACGCCGCCATGGTGGCGCTGGCTCGGCTGATCGGATCGGTCTGGTAGTAGTTCAGCACCGCCGGTTCGAACGGTGTGTCGGACAGCGCTGTCGGATCGCCAGCTGGTCCGGTCTGATCGGTGGCGCCGAAACGTGGCAGGAAACCAATGCGGCTAAACGCCGGATTCACCTGCTCCATGCGCTTCCGCAGCGCATCGATCGTGTCGTAAGGCAGCCTGTGGCCCACCACATCGCTGAACGCCCGCAGGATCGTCCAGTCTTCCCGTGCATCGCCCGGCGGGTAGACGGCGCGCAGTCCGCGCTGCACGCGGCCTTCGGTATTGACATAGGTGCCGGGCTTTTCCGTGTAGGCAGCCCCTGGAAGGATCACATTCGCCCGCGCCGCGCCGGCATCGCCATGATGCCCCTGATACACCACAAATGTATTGGCATCGACCTGTGACGTATCGAACTCGTCCGCGCCGAGCAGCCACAGTACGTCGACGCCGCCATTCAACATCTGCGCAAGCGACTTGCCGTTGGGGCCTGGCACGAAGCCGAGATCCAGTGCCCCGACCCGCGCCGCCGCGGTATGCAGCACGTTGAATCCGTGCCATTCCGTCGTCAGCGCCCCCACATTGGCCGCGAGACGCCACGCCGCCGCCAGCACCGCCGCGCCATCAGGCCGCGCCAGCGCCGCCTGACCGACGATGATCATCGGCTTCTTGGCATCGCGGAAAAAGCCAGCATTCAGCGCGGTCGGGTGGGTGCCAAGCTCCTGCACGTGATAGGTCAGATCCGTTTCGCTGCCTATCAGCCCAATCGGGATCGATGCGTGCAGCCAACGCTTGCGGATGCGCGCGTTCAGCACCGGCGCCTCCCGGCGCGGATTCGTACCAACGAGTAAGATTGCATCCGCGTCGTCAATACCGCTAATCGAAGTGTTGAAGCAGTAGAAGTCGCGGCGTGTGGCGTTGAGATGTGCCCCATCCTGACGACAATCGAGATTCGCGGAGCCGAGTGCGCCCATCAGGTCCTTCAAAGCGAGCATGCTCTCCGCGTCGCATAGATCGCCCGCTACCGCGCCGATACGATCGCCGCTCTTGCCGTGCAGCCTCTGCGCAATGGCAGCGAAGGCCTCATTCCAGGTGGCTTCGACCAGCTTGCCGTCACGTCGCACCCACGGCCGATCCAACCGCCGCCGGCGCAGCCCATCGAGAGCGAAGCGTGACTTGTCGCCCAGCCATTCCTCGTTCACGTCCTCATTGAGCCGGGGCAGGATGCGCAGCACTTCGGGCCCGCGCGCATCGATGCGGATGTTGCAGCCAACCGCATCCAGCACATCGACACTATCGACCTTCGACAGCTCCCACGGCCGCGCCACGAACGCGTACGGCTTCGAGGTCAGCGCGCCGACCGGGCACAGGTCGATGATGTTGGCGGAAAGCTCGGACGACAGCGCCTTTTCCACATAGGTGCCGACTTCCATGTGCTCACCACGGCTCGTCGCGCCGAGGTCCGGCACGCCGGCCACCTCGGTGATGAAGCGAATGCAGCGCGTACAATGAATGCAGCGGTTCATCGACGTCTTCACCAGCGGGCCGAGATTCTTGTCCTTCACCGCGCGTTTATTCTCGGCATAGCGCGAGTGATCCATGCCATAGCCCATGGCCTGGTCCTGCAGGTCGCACTCGCCGCCCTGATCGCAGATCGGGCAATCCAGTGGATGGTTGATCAGCAGGAATTCCATCACGCCGCGGCGGCCGTTGCGCACCATCGGCGAGTCGGTGTGCACCACCATCCCATCCGCCACCGGATAGGTGCACGAACTGATCGGCTTCGGCGGCGCCTTCTCGATCTCCACCAGGCACATGCGGCAATTGCCTGCGATCGACAGACGCTCGTGATAGCAGAACCGAGGGATTTCCTTCCCGGCTGCCTCACATGCCTGCAGCACGGAGGAACCGTTGGGGACTTCTACCTCGATGCCATCGACAGTGACCTTCGCCATCACATGCTCCGTCCCGCTGTCACTGCCGGCGCAGCAACGCAATCCCGCACCGGATTGCCGCGCCGCCGCGCGCCTCGCATTGACACGTCGCTCATCATTCCGCCGCCATCCGCAGGCCGGCACCGCGCGCCTTGTACGCCGCGATCCGCGCTTCCATCTCGGGACGGAAATGCCTGATCAGTCCCTGGATCGGCCACGCCGCCGCATCGCCCAGCGCGCAGATCGTGTGACCCTCGATCTGCCGCGTGACCTGCTCCAGCGTATCGATCTCGGGGATCTCGGCCCTGCCCTCCACCATGCGCGTCATCACGCGCCACATCCACCCGGTCCCTTCCCGGCACGGCGTGCACTGTCCGCAGCTCTCGTGCATGTAGAACTTCGACAGCCGCGCGATCGCCTTGATGATGTCGGTAGACTTGTCCATCACGATCACCGCCGCGGTGCCCAGTCCGCTGCGCGCCTCGCGCAGCGAATCAAAGTCCATGAGCACCGTGTCGCAGACGCTCTTCGGCAGCACCGGCACCGACGCACCACCCGGGATCACCGCCAGCAGATTGTCCCAACCGCCGCGCACGCCGCCCGCGTATTTGTCGATCAGCTCGCGCAGCGGAATGCCCAGCTCTTCTTCCACATTGCACGGCTTGTTCACGTGCCCCGATATACAGAACACCTTCGGCCCGGAATTCTTCGGCCGCCCCAGCGAATTGAACCACGCCGCGCCACGCCGCATGATCGTCGGTGCCACCGCGATGCTCTCAACGTTGTTCACCGTGGATGGACAACCGTATAGACCAACAGCCGCGGGGAACGGCGGCTTCAGCCGCGGCATGCCCTTCTTGCCTTCCAGGCTCTCCAGCAGCCCGGTCTCCTCGCCGCAGATATACGCGCCGGCACCGCGATGCAGATACACATCGAACGCGTAGCCAGACCCGCACGCATCCTTGCCGATCAGCCTCGCCTCGTACGCCTCGTCGATTGCCGCCTGCAGCACCTTCGCCTCGTTGGCGAACTCGCCGCGGATATAGATATACGCAGCACACGCGCCCATCGCGAAACCGGCGACCAGGCAGCCTTCCACCAGCTTGTGCGGATCGTGCCGCATGATGTCGCGATCCTTGCAAGTGCCAGGCTCGCTCTCATCGGCATTCACGATCAGATAGCACGGCCGATCCGACTGCTTCGGCATGAACGACCATTTCAGGCCAGTCGGGAAACCAGCCCCACCACGCCCCCGCAGCCCCGAGGCCTTCACTTCCTCCACGATGACATCGCGGCCCTTCTCGAGAATGGCCTTCGTGCCATCCCAATCGCCGCGTGATCGTGCGCCCTTCAGCATCGGGTCATGCAGGCCATAGAGGTTGGTGAAGATGCGGTCCTTGTCCTCCAGCATCGGATCAGCTCTCCGCACCAAATTGCAACGTGGTCAGCGTGTTCGGCCCACCTTCCGGCGCCGAGGTCTGCCGCCCCTTCATCGACCCCACCTTCGGCGGCGCGTCCCGCCGCAGCGCATCCAGCAACTGCTTCGTCGTCTCCGCGTCCAGGTCCTCGTAGAGGTCGTCGTTCACCTGGATCACCGGCGCGTTGACGCAGGCACCGACGCACTCGACCTCGGTCATGGTGAACAGCCCGTCGTCGCTGGTCTCGCCCCAACCCTTGATGCCCGTCGCCGCGCGGCAAGCCGCCGTCACTTCATCCGAGCCACGCAGCCAGCACGGCGTCGTGGTGCAGACCTGCAGGTGCCACTTGCCGACCGGCTTCAGGTTGAACATGAAATAGAACGTCGCAACCTCGTAGACACGGATTGGTGCCATATCCAACCGCCGCGCCACTTCGTTCATGCCCGCCGTCGGCACCCACGCACTGCCGGTCTGCCGCTTCATCTGGTTCTGCACCAGATACAGCATCGGGATCACCGCGCTCGCCTGCTTGCCCGCGGGATACTTCGCCACCAGCGGTGGAATCGCCGCCTCGCTCTCCGCATCGAACGCGAAGTGTTCCGGCTGCACGAAATCGCTCATCGATCGATCTCGCCAAAAACGATGTCGAGCGATCCGATGATCGCCACGGTATCCGCCAACATGTGGCGCCTCGCCATCACGTCCGTCGCCTGCAGGAACGCGAAGCCGGTCGCCCGGATCTTGCAGCGATACGGCTTGTTGGTACCGTCCGCGACCAGGTACACGCCGAACTCGCCCTTGGGACTTTCGACTACCGTATAGGTTGCGCCGGCCGGCACGTGATAGCCCTCGGTATACAGCTTGAAGTGATGGATCAGCGCCTCCATCGAGCGCTTCATCTCCGCCCGGTGCGGCGGCGTGAACTTGCGATCCTGCACCTTGACCGGCCCAGGCTTCATCTTCGCCAGCGCCTGCTTG
>DATJJM010000426.1:0-10346 GCA_035492535.1 Acetobacteraceae bacterium
CTCTAGCGTGCCAGCGGTACGGTATATGTGACAGCGGTGCCAACGAGGCACGTGTCCCCCTGACTGTTGCGCACGCTTGTCGCCAGCGTGCAGATGGGCTTGTCGTCGCGCACGCTCGTGACCTCCACACGTCCGGTGATCTCGTCGCCCACCTTGACCGCCTTCACGAATTTCCACTCGACGCTCAGGAACACGCTTCCCGGACCCGGCAGGTCTTCCGCAACGATCGCGTTCAGCAGGCCGGAGGTCACACCGCCCTGCACGATGAGCGCGCCGAACGGTGTTTCGGCAGCCAGAGCGGCATCGTAGTGCAGCGGGTTCATATCGCCCGTCATCTCGGAGAACAGTTCGACGTCGCGCATGCTGGTCATCCGTGTCCGTTCGGCCGCGGCGCCGGTGCACGGCTTGCCGATGATCGTTGCGTCCCAGATGGTCTGGTGAGTCGTCGCAGTCGTTGTCATCACACATACTCCTGGATTCTGGCCTGGTGCAGGTCGGGAAGGGCGAGCAGGTGCTGGACTTCCTGCTTCATCGCCTGATTGAGCGTCTGGTGCAGCGTCTTGAGCTGATCGAGGTCCCAGTCGAGCCCGGCAATCGCGTCGGTTGTCTCGAACAGGCGGTGCGACAGAGCGTCGCGAACGGCCTGGTATTGCTCCATCGCTCCGGCGGAAGCCGCATTTGCCAGTAGTTCGGCATCGCGCAATGCATCGGTGATGCCGTGCGCCGTGATCGGGTCCTTGAAGTAGCCCGCGTCGCCGACCAACGCCCAGCCCGGTCCGCAGGCCTGGCGGATGAACCCTCTGCGTCCGGAAAAGACGCTCAACGGCTCAGTCGCGTGACCGGCGGCGACCTGTTCGGCCAGATCCGCATCCGCCTGACGCAGCACCCTGTTGAGCATGGTCGCGCGATCGACACGCCGAAGGCCTTCGCGCAGGCGCTGTGGTGAGATTGCGGCGAACACACAGTGACGGCCGTCATTGGTCGGAATGGCGCCGATGCCAATGCCAGGCTGGTACCACCACTGGTAGCCCGTCAGTTGCAGGCCGGGGAAGTAGCCATACAGGATCGAAGTCGTGTTGCGCGCTTCGCGGAGAGTCTCAGCAGCAGCGAGCCGCGCAACGAGGGAACCGGCGCCATCCGCGCCGATCACCAAATCGGCTTCGATCTGCATCGCGTTGCCATCCGGATCGACGACGATGCCACCACTGACGCGTCCATCCGAACGATGCGTCAGGGCCATGAGCGTGTGGCCGAACCGCACGGTCGCACCGGACTCGCGGGCGGCGCGTACCAGGGCGCTGTCCAGCAGGGTGCGGCGCGGCGCGTAGAGCGCGTCCACGCCACCCGATGCCGCGATGGGGACGGTGACGGCGTCGTCGCCGTAGCGGAAGGTGGCCTCGCGCACCGGGGGTGTTCCCGCCTCTTGCAAGTCCGGCAACACGCCCCAGCGATGCAACTGAAGTACGCCTCCACGCATCAGCGCATGCGTGGAGATGGTGTCCGTGCCGTAGCTGCCTCGATCGATGACCAGCACGCGCCATCCTTTGCGTGCCAGCAGCATCGCCGTGGCGGCTCCGGCGCAACGCGCACCGACGACGATCGCGTCGTACGAATCATGAGCGAACATGTCTCATACCCTCCGCTATGCCGCTTTGCGGGTTGCCGCATCCAGATGGCGCTGGATGCTTTCGGCCAGTTCGATGGCATCGTCGTTCACCGCAGCGATGAAGCTGGCATCGCGCTGCCGCAGGAAACGAAGACCAGTCACATACAGGCCCGCCGCGGGTGTGACGCCCCTGTTATGGATGATGTCACCGGACGCATCGAGTATGGGCAGATGCAACCATGAATAATTGCGCCGGAAACCGGTTGCCCAGATGACAGTGCTTATCCCGTTTGCCGCCAGGTCGAGACTGTTGGGCGATTCCTCGACGGCGAACGGCTCGGGGTGCGCTTCGGCAGGAGCTCCGACCGCATCGGCAAAGATGTCGATGCGTGCAAGCAGGCGACGCAGTCGCCCATGCGAACCGGCCACGGCCTCGGCCAGATTGCGGTTGATACGGAGCGCACCGGCCTGCACGCCGGCAACCCGCCCCACAAGCCGCACGCCGATGCCGCGCAGCACAGCCAGGTCGATATTCGAGGAGTCGGGTCGGCCAACAAGCTGGATCGACGGCAGAGACCGTGCGCTCTCCAACTCGTCAGCGGTGATCGCGTCGTCCTCGAGCACGCCGTAGCGATGCAGCCACCACATGATGTCCTGGCCACGGTAGCGGCGTGGCAGCCGCGTGTGCCGGCTGACCGACAGCGTGACCTGCCGACCCGAGCGCTGAATTTCCTCGGCAAGCTGCGTGCCGGACGCAGACGCGCCAACAACGAGGACACCACCGTCGGGTAAGTCGTCGGGTCTGCGATATGATGTCGGCGTCAATTGACAAAGCGAAGCAGGCAGCCGCTTGGCCATCTCGGGTACGAGGGGCACATCGCAATGTCCCGTGGCGATCACCACGGTTCTGGCATGCCAGGTACCCTGGCTGCTCTCAACGCGATAGCCGCCAGGCATGCGACAGACCGACAGCACCGTCGCGCCAGTGATGACCGGCGCCGAAAAGCTGGTCGCGTATTGCTCCAGGCTCGCGGCGTACTCGGCCGCAGTCATGAAGCCGTCGGCGTCGTCGCCCTGATAGGACCAGTCGGGGAACTGGTTCATCCAGTTCGGCGTGAGCAGACGGAGCGAATCCCAGCGCTCGGTACGCCACCGCTCTGCAATGCGGCCGCGCTCCAGCACGACATGGTCGATCTGCTGCCGGTCGAGGCAGCGGCTCATGGCCAGGCCAGCCTGGCCCGCCCCGATGATGACTGTGGGGATGTGATGCATTGTTGTGCTCCGAGAACGCACGCGCCGGCGGCAGCGATGTGCCGCCGGCTGCCTTGTGCGGTTAGGTTTCCATGCCGATTGAGACGGGAACTCCCGTGGTCAGGATATCGAACACGGCCGAGCGCGCCCGCGCCTGTTCGACGATCTCGCGCAGCTTGCTGTCAGGGGCGTCGCCCTTGACACGAAAGCCGACGCGGATCGCCTGAAAGCCGTTGCGAACCTTGTCGGAGAGCCCAAGGATCCCCTGGAGGTCGATCTCGCCTTCAATGCTGCATTCCACCGATTCCAGCGTGACGCCACGAGCCGCGGAAATGTTCGCGATCCCGGCGGTGAGGCAGGCGGCGAGCCCATGCAGTACCCATTCGACCGGAGCAGGCGCTGCATCCTCGCCGCAAAGAATCTGCGGATGATCGGCATCGGCGGTGTACGGCATCACGTGCTGCATCTCGCCGCCGGCGCCGTAGAACCCGGCCATGGTGGTTCGGCAGTGGGTACCGTTCAGCCAGCGGCTCTGCGTGCGGAACTGGAACTTTGCGAGCGATGGCTGATCGGAGACTGCGCCGATCGTGGCGAACAGCTTTGGTGTATCTACACCGTTGCGCGGGACCGGCGGCTTGCGGGTGGTCGAAGTCTTGGTTGTTGTCTGCGTGTCCATGGTGACCTCCAGAAGTGATGCGTTGCGGTGGAGGTCAAAAAGCATTTCATCGATGGTGAAGTCTTGGACTTAGCGGACAATCGTATGTCCTAGGTGGACAATGGCGAATTCTCGCCATCACGGATTCGTTGCCATTGCAACTATGACGGATGCCCGTCGCGCCACTCGGACGGTGTCATGCCGAACCGCCTGCGGAAGACGCGATTGAAATACGACAGGTCGCCGAACCCTGCTGTATATGCGACGGTCGCGATCTTCTGCTGATGAACGCTGGGGTTTCCCAGGATCCCGCGCGCGTACAACAGCCGCTGCTCGAGCACGAATTCCGCGAAGGTCATGCCTTTCCGCTCGAACAGCCGCTGCACCTGCTTCGGGCTCAAGCTGTTTCGTTCGGCAACCCAGACAATGCTCAGGGCGGGGTCATGAAGATTCGCCGTCACCTGTGACTCGATGAGCTGAAGGCGTGCGGCCGCACCTCCTCCCTGAGGCGTCGACCTGACATCATCATCACCGGAACGCAGCAGCAGCGAGATCAGGTCGACCATGTGCCTGGCAGTCACTTGCTGTGCCTCGGGATCGAGCGAATCCGCCGCGGCTGCCGACAAGGATTGATACCGCTGAATCAGTGTTCGTATGCCCGGCTCGTGCTGTAGCGGCTTCATCAGGATGTCTTCAGCGACAGGACACAGGCTGAGCAGCTCTCGCCTTGGAATCCGGATAGCCGTGAAGTGGTCGCCGAAGTCAAAGCCCACTCCGCCGCACGCGTTCATTTCGAGCAGACACATCTCGGACTGGCGCAGTTCAACCGAGACACCGTTCTGCTCTGCAACGATCTTGTTGGCCAGGGCAGTGATCAGCACGAAATCGTCACAGCCATCGGAGAGCATAGCCTGGCTGCGCAGGAACCGGCCGGACGAGCCACGAGCGGCACCCAAGGAGAGCGAGCCGAGCTGGACGATCTCCACGCCGCAATCCAGGCTGTCGGAGGCAGTCGGTTCGATGTCCAACTGGCCGAAATTGCGGCAGACTTCCTCGCGAAACATCTCATAGTGCCGGCCATGAGGACCGCCGGAATACCGGTAGGCAAACTTCTTGGACTTCGCTGCATTGCCGGTCACAGTGACCTCCTCCACCCGCGTTGGCCTGCATGCGGCGCAAGGAACGAAGAAAGCGCGCATGTTGGAACGATACCCGTCGGATTCATCGGGCCGGTTGGGGGACCGGATTCTCTGCCCGTGGCGAGGATCCATCCAACCCAGCGCCCCATATGGGATGGAGGGTGTGCAAGGCAATTTGATTATTGCGATGGTTCCTATAAGGTCCGCTTATTATGCGGAATCTGAATCTCGATCAGTTGCGCTCCCTCATTGAAGTCGTTGAACGTGGCAGCTTCACCGAGGCAGCCAAGCACCTGCATCTGACGCAGCCGGCGATCAGTCAGCAGATCAGCGAGTTGGAGCGCCGCTGCGGGCTTCGGCTTGTCGATCGTGTCGGCAAGCGCGCCTTCGCAACAGCGGCAGGGAGCGAGTTGATCATGCGTGGTCGGCGTATTCTCGCTGACGCGGAACACGCCCTTGTCGCTGTACGCCAGCACCAGGAAGGAACTGCCGGTCGCGTGCTGATCGGCACTGGTCCCACTGCGCTGGCATATCTGCTGCCGCCGGCGCTGCGGAAGCTGCGCGATTCGTATCCCGATATCGAGGTTGTCGTAACGTCTGGAACGACCCACACCATCTCGGAAGGCCTGCTGTCCAACGTGCTTGATCTTGGCTTCACCGCATTGCCGGTCACGTCGAAGGAACTTGATGTCGTGCCGGTGCGTACCGATCCGATGGTGGCGATCCTGCCAGCGACGGACCGTGAGGTCCCGGACAAGCTGTCGCCGGCCGATGTGGCAAGCAGGCCATTGATCCTGGAATACCAGCGAGTGGCGCATCAGCAGTTGAGCCGTGCGTGGCTTCAGGCTGGTGGTGTCGCCGTCCGGCCGATCATGGAGTTCGATAGCATCGAGGCGATCAAGAGCGCCGTCGCCGCCGGAATGGGGACAGCCATTGTTCCTGGTCCTGCGATGACCCACGCGCCGCCGGTGAACAGCATCCTCGTCCGGCCGCTCGACCCGCCGCTGGTGCGTACGCTCGGACTGGTGCAGCGAAAGGGGCGAGCAGAGAGCCCCGCGCTGAGGCTGGTGCGCGAGATGATCCTGACACTCGGGTCGGACGACGATGAACCGCGGCGGGCGAAGTCCCTCGCGCGCGTTCGCTCATCCGTCTAGCATCGCCGGCAAGCAAAGCGGGAGGGTGTGCGGTCATGCACCGTCGAAGGCGTGCACGCTGACGGCAGCATCGTATTGCGTGACGTCACGGTCCGCTATGGCAACCGGATCGCACTGGACGCCGTCAGTGGAGAGTTCCGAGCCGGGAGCCTGACCGCTGTCGTCGGCGCCAACGGCGCGGGCAAGAGCACACTGCTGGCGGCGATCGCAGGGACCGCGCGCCTCGCGCGTGGGTCGATCGATTGCCCCGGAGCGCTCGGTTACCTGCCGCAGCGGACTCTGATCGATGTCAACTACCCGATGACGGTATCGGAGCTGGTCATGCTCGGTGCCTGGCGGGCGTTCGGTGCGTTTCGTGCACCGGACCGCGCAACATGGGCGCGCCTTGCGGCAGCCGCGGACGTCGTCGGGCTCACCGGACGCCTGGACCGGCGTATCGACGCATTGTCGGTGGGCGAACTGCAACGTGCGCTGTTCGCGCGGCTCATTCTCCAGGACGCGGCGACACTGTTGCTGGACGAGCCATTCGCCGCCGTCGATGAGGAGACCGCGGAGGTGCTGCTGCAACAGGTGATGCGATGGCACCAGGACGGTCGCACCGTCATTGCGGTGCTGCACGATCTCGACATGGTGCGGCGTTCGTTTCCAGCGACAGTCGTGCTGGCGCGGCAGTGCATCGCCTGGGGTCCGACTGAAATAGCGCTGCGCAGGGAGGCGGCATGACGTCGGCGCATCTGCTGCTGATCGCCCCGTTCGAATCACTCGGCTTCATGCGTACCGCGCTGGTGGCGTGTCTCGCACTGGCGGTGCTGAACGGCGCGGTCGGGACGCTGCTGCTGGTGCGGCGCATGACCCTGGACGGCAATGTGCTGGCGCATGCGGTCATGCCGGGTGCGGCGATCGGTTTCCTGTATGCCGGCCCATCGGCGATGTGGCTGTCACTCGGCGGCATGGCGAGTGGGCTTGCCGTCGCGGCCATGGCCGGGTTGATCGCGGGCGCACGGGCATGGCGGGATGCCGCGCTGCTGGCATTCTACCTGGTGGCGCTCTCGCTCGGCGTGATGCTGGTGGTGTGGCGCGGCAGCAATGTCGATGTCGTCCGCGTGCTGTTCGGCACCGTGCTGGCAATCGATCGGCCGATGCTGCTGCAGATCGCGGTGGTGACCAGCGTGGTGCTCATCGTCATCGCGGCGCTGTACCGGCCGCTGGCGGCTGGTGCCGTCGATGCTGACTTGCTGCGCGCACTGGGGGTACGCACACCCTACGGCACGATCTTCGTCATCCTTGTCGTGCTGGCACTGGTGGCGAGCTTCCAGGCCTTTGGCACCTTGCTGGCGATCGGCCCCATGCTGCTGCCGGCAGCCGCGGCTCGCGCGTGGAAACTCGGTGTCGCTGCCTCGATGGCGCTCGCGGCAGTGTTCGGATTGGCGGCATCGGTGGGCGGGCTGCTGCTGTCCTATCATGCCAACCTGCCCTCGGGACCAGCCATCGTGCTCGCCGGCGGCGTGTTGTTCGGCCTGTCGCTGCTGGCGAGCGGCACGCTTTGGCGTCCGGCCGCGCTGGTACAGGAGGGCGCCTGATGGGTCACCATCGTCGCAGCGTGCTCGCCTGCCTGGGGTTGCTGGTGGCGAGCCCGGCATGGGCCGCCGAACGCATCACCGTTGTCGCGACATTTAGCGTGATCGGCGACATGCTCGCCAATGTTGGCGGCGAGCACCTGGAGATCCGCACCGTTGTCGGCCCCGGTGGCGATTGCGAGCTCTACCAGCCGACACCGGCCGATATCGCGACCGTCGCCGCCGCGCGCGCCGTGTTCCTCAACGACCTCAACGAAGAGTTTGAGCCCTGGCTCGAACCGTTGCTCAAGCAGGCCGGCTTCAAGGGGATGAAGGTTGTCGTCAGCCGCCGCGTGCGGACGCTCGTTGCGGAGGAAGAGCATCCGGTGTCGGGGCGGCAGATGCCCGAGGCGATCGATCAGCATGCCTGGCTCGACCCTCGGAACGGTGCGATCTATGTCGGCAATATCGCCACGGCCCTGGCACGGCTCGATCCCGCGAATGCCGCAAGCTACCGGGCGAATGCGGCCGCCTATACCAAACAGATACAGGCGGTGGACGATTGGGCACGCAGGCAATTGGCCGATGTGCCGGCGGCCAAGCGGCGGGCCCTGGCATCGCATGATTCGCTGCAGTACCTGGCCAGCGCCTACGGCATCACGTTGCTGGCGGTGAATGGCTGGACCAACAACAGCGAGCCATCAGCGGCAGAACTGGCGACGCTGGCGAGGCGCATCCGCGCTGATCGGGTGAAGGCGCTGTTCCTGGACAGCGTCACCGATCCGCGGGCCATGCGGCGGATCGCCGACGAGACCGGAGCCATGATCGGCGGCACGCTGTATGGCGATGCGCTGTCGCCAAAGGGAGGCGAGGCGGACAGCTATCTGACTATGCTGCGCCACGACGTGGCGGTGTTGAAAGCCGGCATGTTGAGCAACTGAACGATGTTGCTCGCGGCGGCCTGGCAGCGGCTGTTGGTGGTGGCTGTGGTGCTCGCCGCCTTGTGGGCGGCCGTGCTCTGGGTGGCGCCATCGGCACCTTCGATCGCGCCTGCCCAGCCATCGGTGCCGGTGGCGCCAGCTTCGGTTCCCGTGCCGGCCACGGTGCACGGGGCCCTGCGCGTTGTCGCTCGATCAGAACTGCCGGCGCCCGGCGGCGGCCGGTTCGACCGCTTCGACGTTCCCGGCCAGCCGGCATTCGCGCCGGTGAACGCAAAAGGGCAGGTGGCATTCTTTGCCAGCGTGCTGCGCGCGCAGGGGCGCGAGGGCATCTTCCGGGTCGATGCGGGCCGCGTCACGAAGGTGGCGGCGTTCGGCGATGCGGTGCCCAGCGGAGGCACGCTTTCAGGGTTCGCAGCCGATCCGCTGCCGGCGATGAATGCCGCCGGCCATGTCGCATTCAATGCCCAGATCGCCGGCGGCAGGGCCACGGACGGGGTCTTCCTGGCCGGGGATGAGGGACTGACAGAGATCGCACTGACCGGGGATGAAGCGCCTGGAGTGGCCTCGGGCGTGCTCGTCGGCTTCAATACGCCGGCCCTGAACGACGCCGACGAACTTGCGTTCGTGGCCAGTGTCAGGCGCGGGCGCGACACGCTGGACGTATTGTATTTCTGGAACGGACGGCGGTTACAGCGGCTCGTTGCCGAGGGCGAGCTGTTGCTGCGTATCGGCGGCACGATGGACAAGATCGGCGAGCCCGCGCTGAACAACGCCGGTGTCGTCGCGTTTCCTGCGGCGATCCTGAAGGGCCCGACGCTGGGCGGGATATTCGTGACCGGCGCGAGGACATTGCAGCTGCTGGTGCGGGCCGGTGATCAGGCGCCGAGTGGCGCGATGGTGCTGCGCTTTTCCGAGCGCGTGGCGATCGACGATGAGGACAGTATCGCTTTCGGCGCCTATCTCAGCGGCGATGGCGGAGCACGCGAGGCCGTGCTGCGGTTTGGCTCGGAAGGCCTGTCGGAGCTTGCCGTCGAGGGCGCACCGGCCCCTGGCGGCGGCCGCTACGCCGGATTTGGTCCCTGGCCGACGGTCGCATCTGGAGGCGTGACGGCCTTCGTTGCGGCGATAGACGGGGGGCCCGGACCGCTCGCCGCCTTCGCCGGCCGTGAGGGCGAGATCGCACCTGTGGTGATCGTGGGCGACACGTTGCCGGACGGCGGGCGGATCGGTCGCTTCGCGCTCAACGCCGTTGCCGCAGCCGGTCCGGGTGGACGGTTGACCATCACGACGATTGCCGAGGGCGCCGGCGGACGCAGCGCGATCTATTGCCGCTGTGCACCGGTGGGCCGCTGACCGATCGGCGCGAACGAAACGCTCGAAGCGACGCGGACGTGGATGATCCTCGAAGCGGATGCAGGCGTCATCCCTCCCAGCTTGCCTGCGCAGCTAGATGTTTGTTCCCGGAGCAGTTGCGTCAGGCAAACCCGGCCACAGGGTGCGGGGCATAGGGTTCCTCAAGCGCTGCGATCTCCTCGGCCGACAATTTCACCTCGAGCGAACCGAGCGCGTCGTCGAGATGCTCCAATTTGGTTGCCCCAACGATGGGGGCCGTGATGACCGGCTTGTGCAGCAACCAGGCGAGCGCGATCTGCGCACGTGGCACGCCTCGCGCCTTCGCCACCTCGGCGACGCGATTGACGACGCGTCTATCGGCTTCTTCGGTCGTGCTCTTGAACATGCGGCCGAAGGCTTCGTCGGTCTCCGTACGGATGCTTTTGTAGTCCCAGTCGCGGGTCAGTCTGCCGCGCGCCTGCGGGCTCCAGGGGATAACGCCGATGCCCTGATCGGCGCAGAGCGGCAGCATCTCACGCTCCTCCTCGCGATACATCAGGTTGACCAGGTTCTGCATGCTGACGAAGCGGGTCCAGCCGTTGCGCTCGGCGACCGTCTGGGCCTTGGCAAACTCCCAGGCATGCATCGACGAGGCGCCGATATAACGGGCCTTGCCGGCCTTAACGACATCGTGCAACGCCTCCATCGTCTC
>DATJJM010000427.1:0-2748 GCA_035492535.1 Acetobacteraceae bacterium
GCAACCGCTTCGCTCATCGAATACGATCCATGCGGACACGCCTGCGGCCCGGCAGGTCTGTAACAGACACGCCCTTACTTCCCATTTCTGAATTAGACAGCTTTCTGGCTAAAGCCTCACATTTGATACAAGGAATGATACGGCAGTGGCAAGAAATATCGACGTTCCCCTTGAACTGGTTTCGGATGGAGACAGGCATGAACGATTTCGCAAAGGGTCCCGTGGTGGTGCTCGGCCCCGATGAAGGCGATTCCTTCTGGCAGCCGCTTCCGTCGCGCGGCTACATCGTCAACAAGCTGACGCCATACAACACGCCCTACGACAGCTTCTCGATGGGCATCCAGGTGCTGGAACCAGGTGCCCATATCCGTCGCCACGCCCACGAGCGCCAGCACGAGGTGCTGTTCTGCTACGAGGGCGAAGGCTGGGCCGAGGTCGGAGCGCAGCGTTATCCCGTCCGACCGGAAACCACGATCCTGATCGGCCGCGCGCTCCAGCACAAAATCCAGAACACCGGACCGGGCCAAATGCGCATGCTATGGATGATCGCTCCGGCTGGCCTCGAGGACTGGTTCCGCGCCATCGGCAAGCCGCGCCACGCCGGCGAACCGATGCCGCCCGCCTTCGACCGCCCCGCCGATGTGGCGGACGTTCAGGCCCGCATGCGCTTCATTCGCTCAGAGGAAGGCTAGCGCGACGCAGGTGCGAACGATCAGAGGGCCTGGCCATCCACGGTTGTGAGGTTGTGCTGGATGGCATCGTCCAGGAGCTGATTCCATCGCGTCTGCTGCGCCGAGTTCCGGCCATGCTCGGTCTGCCGGTCGTAGCGCGCCTGCACGCGCTGGCCGGTGACCTGATGGGAACGGATCGTCGCCTGCGACCCTGAGCTGTTACGGGCGATGGCACGCCCGGTCGCAAGACCCGTGAGGTACGTGATGTCCGAATGCCCCTGCTCATGCTTCAGCAGTTCGGCGGTCTTGGATGCACCGGCGCGGACCCGCAGGCTGTCGGGGCCGACGGTCACGGTCACATCGTCCCCGTTCCAGGCGACGTCGAACTTGCATTTCGTGTCGGCGTCCATGCTCTGACCGTGATCAGGTTCGATGTTCGGCACTTCATCGAACATGTCCCAGGACAGAACGAACCGCGGCGTTGGGCTCATGGTCACCGGCATCTCGTTCATCCCCCTGCTGCATACGCGTTCAATGCGGAGAGAAAAGCCTTCGCAGTCTGAAGATCCGCGGTCGCGTGCCCTTCCGTGAATTGCTCATAGACGGGCTGGAGCAGATCGCGTGCCTCGATTGCACGGCCACTCTCCGCGAGGATGCGGGCCAGGCTCATGGCGGTGCGCAGTTCCCAGCCCAAGGCGGATTGCCGTCGCGCGAGTTCGAGCGATTGGCGGAAGCAGGCATCGGACCCGGCGATATCGGCGCGTGGCGGGACGCGCAGCAGGGCCGCTTTCAACCGCAACAATTCCGGCAGGTCGAAGGTCTCGTCCGCATGGACAACCTGTTGGATCGCTGCGTCGAGCACCGTCAGTGCGTCATCGGTCTGGCCGGTCTGTGCCAGGCCTTCTGCCAGGGCGATGGAGAACGCACCGACCAGGATCTTGTGCCGGGTTGCATGTAGTGACGCGAGGCCACGGCGCAGGAGTTCGACACCGTCCGAGGGTTCACCCTCCCTGACCAGAAGATCACCTTTCAATCCGAGGCCAACGGCATTGTAGGGGCCAAGCGAATGCTTCGCCGCATGGGCGATAAGTCGTTCTATGAGCTGTCCGGCACCCGCCCAATCGCCACACCAGAGGAAGACGTAGGTCATCCAGATCAGGGCGATCCCTAGCGTGACCGGCTGATCCAGCCGCTCCGCCTCCGAGATGGTGAAACGCGCAGCCTCGACGGCGCGATCCGGCGCGCCCGCCAGCCATAACGCGCGTGCCAGGGCCACCAGGGCGATGATGCGGTCATCGTAGCCAAGCCGCAGCACGTTGCGATGCCGCGCGGGCAGAGACGCGGAAAGCGCACTCTCGCAGTGGACAATCGCTTCCGCCTGGTTGCCGCTCAGATGCTGGGCGACACCAAGCATCCAGTCCGCCGTCAGACGATCGACGGGATCGCCCAGGATAGTAGCGACAGCCACCGCTCGCCCACTCACGTCGAGCGCGCTGCGATAATCGCCGATACGCGTGAGATAGATGTGGAAGCCGCGCAGCAGCCGGATCTCGTAGTGCGGATCCGCCAGCGACCGGGCAAGGTCGATGCCGCGGACAAAGGCGGTGCGCACCTGCTCGGTGCTTCCCTGGGTGAACATCGCAGACACGGCCAGCGATGCCTGAAGGTGCAGTTCCTGGCGCGTGTCGATGGCGGACGCATCGAGCGCCGGCATCGCCCGTTCCGCCCAGCGATAGCACTCGGTCAGCAGCGACAATTCGAGGAACAGTTGCGTGGCAACTGCTGCCAATGCCGTGGCGAGCGTGGCGTCGCCATCGGCGGAGAAGCTCCATTCCAACGCGGCGCGGACGTTGGGCAAATGCTCCGCGCAACCGGGATAGTCATCGGGCTCCTCGTGTTCGATACGCGTGAGGAGGTCGGTGAAGTACACGGCGTGGCGGCGGGCGGCCGCGTCACCTTCGCCACTTTCGGCCAGCTTGACCTGGACATAGGCGCGGGTCGCGTCGAGCAGCCGGTATCGCACCATGGTGCTCGCGTGATCCACCGCTACCAGCGATTTGGCGGCGAGACCGGCGAG
>DATJJM010000428.1:0-27682 GCA_035492535.1 Acetobacteraceae bacterium
GCGCCAGGTAGATCAGCGTGCGCAGCGTGAAATCGCTGAACGTGGTCAATCGCATGTGCTGGCGACCTTTCCGCGTTGGCGCAGGTCTTCCGGCCATGGCCGATCCGCGCGGAAGAATATCGCAAGCTTCAGGCTCTCGGCGATCCGTCGTGCCTTGCAGGCGAATTGCCCGGCGATATCAGGCACGAACAAGTCCGTGGCAGTCGCCTCGAACAGATCGAGCCAATGGCCGAACATCGGCGGCTCGATCGCCGTGACCTTGCGGTGCGTGCTGACCGGATCGCCTTTGTAGCGGCCACTGGTCAGCATCACCGACGACCAGAAGGCGTACATCTTCTCGAGATGCGCCGGCCAGGCGTCATCGGCGATCGCGTCAGCGAAAATCGGCCCGAGGACCGGATCGCGCCGGACGCGCGCATAGAACGCATCGACCTGCGCCTTGATCGTGCTCTCCGTCACACTGTCATAGGGTGTGATCGTGTCCGACATACCTGAGCCTAAAGCTGTACCACGGATCCAACTTAGGAGCCGGCACGACAAAAAGCAATATTCCGGATACACCTTAGGTTCAGGCTGCGGCGCGGCGCTGGCCGTAGTAGAGCGTCACGGTGTGCGTGGCCTCGGCAAAGAACAGCCAGCGCTCGATATAGATCCCAGCAAGCGCAGCCAATGCGGCGGCGACCGCGCACGCGACACCAGCCACGGCAAGACCAATGACCAGCAACACCACCGGCACAGCAAAGCCAACCACCAGAGCGATGACCCGCAGCTTTGCCGCGTGCTTGCGGCCAATCACATAGCCCATCTCGCGCAGCAGGTAGTTCTCTTCCGTATGAGGATCCTCAAGCGGCCGCACCTTGCCGATCGCGCCCAGGCCCGTCGCGCTTTCGATCGTGGCAATCGGCTGCGCCGCATCGATGAACCGCCAGTAGGACCACTTTGCCCCTGCAGCGATCACTGCCAGCACGATCCCGATCAGCGCAGCGGCGGTCCCCGCCCCCGCGGCCACGAGCCATATGGCCCCTGAATACAGCGACAGCAGCAGGAAGTTCGGCAGCACATAGCTGTTGCACCATTGCCGTATCGGCTTAAGCGATGCGTAGATCATCGCCTGCGAGGCCACGGTCGCCAGTCCGCACAACCCGGCGACCAGCCCAATGACGATCGTCGGTCCGCCGAACCACCACGCAGCGGCAAACGCGACGCCTGGCAGGTTGGTGAACAATCCAAGGACACCCTCACGCGACAGCCACGAGCTGCGCCATTGCGATATCGCGCGCCACGCCCGTTCCGGATGACCGAGATGGAAGGTCGACGCCAACAGCCCCGCTGCGCTCAACGCCAGTGCCAGCAGCGCCGCCACCACACCGAACCAGCGCTCCTGCGGCAATGCGCCGAACACACCGAGCACGCCGAGCCAGACCAGCATGCCATATCCAGCACCCGATGCGGTGGTCAGGATGATGACAGAGAATGCAGGATTCATCGCGACAGCACCCGGTCGATCCAGCGCAAGACCCCGGTTGCTGCACGCGGCGTCTCGACCGGCGCTGCCGGCTTTGGACGCTGCCGCGGCGGCAGGTACTTGTTCACCGGCTTGTAGCCCATCTCCGGCATCAGATCGAAGCCGCCGCGTTCCGCGACCAGCTGCGATACCGCGCTGTCCGGGTCGCCAAGATCGCCGAAATGCCGCGCCTTCGCCGGGCACGCCGCGACGCAGGCCGGCACGCGCTCCGGCTCCGGGATGTTGGTATTGTAGATACGGTCGATACAGAGCGTGCACTTGCGCATCACGCCCTGATCCTCGTCGAACTCGCGCGCCCCGTACGGACACGCCCAGGAGCACAGCTTGCAGCCGATACAGATGTCGGCATTCACCAGCACGATGCCATCTTCGGCACGCTTGTAGCTGGCACCGGTAGGACAGACCGTCACGCAGGCCGGCTGTTCGCAGTGCAGGCATGAGCGGGGGAAATGCACGGTGCGGCTGTCCAGCCCCTCCCCCGCTTCGTAGGTGTGCACGCGGTTCAGCCACACGCCATCAGGATGATCCTGGTACGCGTTGAAGTCCGTCAGGGGCGCGGAATGGCCAGAGGTGTTCCACTCCTTGCAGTTCACCGCGCAGGCATGACAGCCGACACAGGTATCCAGATCGATGACAAGGCCGAGCTTCTTCGCCCCAGGCGCCGGAATGTCCGTCATGACACCTCCGACACATCGTAGTGCAGGGTTCGCGGCGTGCGCGGCATCCCCGGCGGTTGATGCAGTGCCGCTGGCCGGGGCAGGGTCTCGGCCGGGCCGTCCGCCTTCTCAACGCGCACCTGCAGATCGTACCAGGCGGCCTGCCCCGTCACCGGATCGGCATTCAGTTCCCTCCCGCCGGCGAGGAACTCCGAGATCACCTGGTTCAGCAGGAAACCCCGCTCTGCCTCCGGCGCATCATCCGACAGGGCCCAGGCACCACGACGCTTGCCAATCGCATTCCAGGTCCAGACCGTGTCCGGATTGACACCCTCCATCAGGCGCACCTGCCCCTTCACGCGGCCATGCCGGCTGATAACCCACACCCAGTCGTCGTCAGCGATGCCCAGTGCCGCCCCGGTCCTGCGATGCATGTAGAGACGATTGTGGCTATAGATCTGCCGCAGCCAGGCATTCTGCGAATGCCAAGCATGGTACATCGCCATCGGACGTTGCGTCACCGCGTGCAGTGGGTATGCCGCCTGCTCCGGCAGCGACTGCTCGAACGGCGGATACCAGATTGGCAGCGGATCGAAATACTTCCGCACACGCTCGCGCTGCGCATCCGGCGGCTGGTTCGGCCCGTGCCCTTCCGCCGCCAGCCGGAATTTTTGCAGCGGCTCGCTGTAGATCTGCAGCACGATCTGCGCGGCGTTGTCGATCAGACCGAGCCGCTTGGCGTCTTCCAGGTACGCCATGTTGGCGTGCTTGTAGTACAGCGCTTCAGGTGCGTGGTGGTACGACCAGAAGCAGCCGTTCTCGACATAGCGCTGCAACTGATCGGGGTTGGCCGCGCCCACGCCGTCGGCCTTGCCATCCTCGCCGCGGAATCCCGCGAGCGGTCCCACCCCAGGACGCCGTTCGTGGCGGGCGATGTAGTCGGCATAGCTGCTGTATGTCCCGCTGCCATCTTCCTTGACGAAGCCGGGCAGCTTCAGCCGCACGCCAAGATCGATCAACACGTCCTGGAACGGTCGCACATCGCGATCCGGCGGCAGCACAGGTTGGCGGATCGAGTCAGCCGGACCTTCCGGCGAACCGATCGGCCGATCGAGCAACGAAATGCAGTCCCAACGCTCCAGATATGTGGTGTCAGGCAGCACAAGATCGGCGTAGGCGATCGTCTCCGAGGCAAACGCATCCACATAGATCACGTGGGGAATACGGTATTCGCCGGTCGCCGGATCGCGATCGGCCAGCATGCGGGACGCGTCACCCGGGTTCATCGACGAGTTCCACGCCATGTTCGCCATGTACATGAACAGCGTGTCGATCTTGTACGGATCGCCCGCGTGTGCATTGGCGATCACCGTGTGCATCAACCCGTGCGCAGACATCGGCGCGTCCCAGGTATACGCCTTGTCGATACGCACCGGACTGCCGTCATCTTCCAGCAGCAGGTCTTCCGGCCCTCGCGGATTGCCCAATGCCATGCCTGGCAACATCGAATTCGGCTTGGCCCCCTTGCCGGCAGGCTGCGGCCCTGGCGGGATCGGCCGCGGGAACGGCGACTTGTAGCGCCATGACCCAGGTGTATCGACAGCCCCCAGCAGCATCTGCAGCAGATGGATCGCGCGGCAGGTATGAAAGCCGTTCGAGTGCGCGGAAATCCCGCGCATGGCGTGCATCGCCACCGGCCGCCCGAGCATCGTCTCGTGCCGCCGCCCGGAGGTATCTGTCCATGGCTGGTCCAGCGTGATCGCCCGATCGAACGCGACTTCTGCCAGTTCGCGCGCGATGCGGCGGATCATATCGGCGGGCACGCCGCAGGTCTGCGCCACTACGTCAGGACTGTAGCGCCCGTCCAGATACCGCTCGGCCAGCAGGTGGAACACTGGATAAGCGCGGCGGCCATCGGGCAACGTCACTTCGCCGGCCGCGCGTTCCGCCAGCACAGGCTTGCCGTCGCCGTCGCGCACGAACAGTCCGTCGGTTCCCACCAGCCAGCCCGCGTTCGTGTAGCGCGCCAGAAAATCCAGATCGATGCGATCCGCCGCCAGCAGTTCGTGCACCAGCGACAACACGAACAGCCCGTCGGTGCCCGGCTTGATGCCGACCCATTCGTCGGCAACGGCGGAGTATCCCGTCTTGATCGGATTGACCGAAACGAACTTCGCGCCGCGGGCCTTCAGCTTGGCGATGCCCATCTTGATCGGGTTGGAATCGTGATCTTCGGCAACACCGAACATCAGCAGATACTTGGTGCGCTCCCAGTCCGGATCGCCGAACTCCCAGAAACTGCCGCCGACTGTGTAAAGCCCGCCCGCTGCCATATTGACCGAACAGAAACCGCCATGCGCGGCGAAATTCGGTGTGCCGAACTGCTTGGCCCACCAGCCGGTGAACGACTGGCTCTGGTCGCGCCCGGTGAACAACGCCAGCTTTCGCGGCTCGGTCGCACGGATCGCACCCAGCCATTCAGTGGCGAGTGACAGCGCCTCACCCCACTCGATCTCCTTGAAGTCACCGCTGCCGCGCTCGCCGGTGCGCAACAGCGGCTTGCGCAGCCGCGCAGGCGAATAGTGGTTCATGATGCCGGCGGAGCCCTTGCCGCAGATCACGCCGCGGTTCACCGGGTGGCGCGGATTGCCGTCGATATAGCGGATGCGGCCGTCCTTCAGGTGAACGCGGATGCCGCAGCGGCACGCGCACATGTAGCAGGTGGTGGTCTTCACCTCATCGGCGACAGAAGGGGACGTATCGACCATCTCCACCGGACGCGCGAAACCGCGTGTCCGGGAGGTTCTTCCATTTGGCAAAATCAACTCCCTCCCGATCCGACAGTAGCAAGAAGCACTCCGGCGCGAGGGGATCAAGGGATCAAGAGAGCGGCGCGGCCAGCAACAGGCGATTGATGCGTTCCAGTGGCACGAAGGTCGCGCGCCAGGCACGTTCGAACGCCTCGGCGCCGGTGCCATGTTCAGCCAGCGACCCGGCGATGTCGGCAACGCTTCGGCGGCCATCGACCAGGCGCAGGATCGCTGGCGCCAGCGGCGGTAGAGCAAGTGGCAGGCGAAGGCCGTCGAACAGCACGGCAATGGTGCCGTCCGGCTGGATGCTGTTGGCAAGCTCCAGGCCAGGGATTTCGCGTGTCACCGGTACGGCGTCCGGCGCGGCGAAGTCGGCGCGAGGCGCCATTTCGGCACCGCGGACGCAGTAGATGATGTGGGCACTGACATTGCCGGCGAGCGCCTCGGCCAGTGCTGCGCGGTCGAGCGGCTGCATCGCTTCGATACGCGTGCGCAGGCGAGGATCGGGTAGCAGCGGGATCGGATCGTAGCGGGTTGGTTCCACCCAGCAGCTCACCTCCATCCCCTCGCCCGCCAGCAGTGCATGCAATTCGCGCACGCTGAACGCGCGGTCGCGAGCGTTCAGCAGCAGGTCGTACAGGCCGGCATCACCGCCATTGACGTGATCGTCGAGGAAGCTGTTCCGGCGCAGCCACGCCGTGTCCGGCAGATGGCGCATCACGCGTTTTGCCACGTCCAGCCGTGCGGCCGGAGCTTCGTCAGCCGGGGCAAGCAGCTTCAGTGCCTCCTGCAGCATATACACCCCGGTGCGGCCATGCGGCGCGTACACCATCAGCCCCAGGCCGCCACCTGGGGCCAGAACAGAGAGCAGCGCTCGCAGACCCTCCGTCGGGTCGGGCAGATGGTGCAGAACGCCGCAGCAATCGATGTAGTCGAATGGTCCCAGCCCGGAGCCGGGCAGGTCCAGCAGCGAACGCTGCGCCCAGATGATGTTGGTCAAGCCGCGCACCGCCGCGCGTGCCTGTGCGATCTTCAGCGACGCCGCGGAGCGGTCGAGCCAGGTCACGCTGCCAGCCCGCCCCTCGCGCGCCATCTGCTGTGCCAGCATGATCGTGGCGTCGCCGGTGCCACCGCCCGCGATCAACGCGCGCAACGGCTGGGTGGCGGGACGGCGTGCGCCGAACACCCAATAGTCGATCTCGCGCAGGTGGCCAGGGCTGCCGACGATAAGGCGCTTCGACTCGTCGCGCGGGTCGCGGCGGGGATAGGGGAACGCCTCGTACTGTTCTGCGAGCCTGGCATCAGTTGCGTCGGTCATGGGGGCGGCATAGACCGCTGCCATGGCAGAGGCCAGATCGCGCGGCTATTTCGGTATCGGTGTCGAGGGCGTGTCGAAATCGGCCAATGTCGGCGCCCTTCTGCGGACCGCCCACGCATTCGGCGCCGCATTCTGTTTTGTCGTGGGCGCAGGGTTCGATGCGCGCGCCGGAAGGCTGGCGGATACCGCCGATACGCCGGACCATGTGCCGCTGTGGCGATTCGACACCCTCGATGCGCTGGCCTTGCCACAGCGTTGCGTGCTGGTGGGCGTCGAATTGCTGGACGACGCTACGGATCTGCCGTCCTTCCGCCATCCACTGAACGCCGCATACGTGCTGGGGCCGGAGCGATCCGGGCTGTCACCGGCGATGCTGCACCACTGCCGCCACGTGGTGCGCATCCCAACCCGGTTCGCACTCAACCTGGCCGTGGCCGGCGCTTTGGTCCTGTACGATCGACTATTGCAACATGGGCGCTTCGCGGAACGGCCGGTGGGAAGCCGTGGCGAGACAGCCGGGCAGCAAAGCCGTTCAGGGCACGGCGCACCGCGGTTTCGGCGCAATGTTCCCGATTGGGTGGGATCCTGAGCTACTGCGCCCGCAGCGCGATCCGGCCCATCACCGATCCGGATTTCGGATCCACCAGCAGCACTCGATCCGGCCCACCGCCCTGCAACTGCACAGCGAGCCGATCACCGGCTGTCGCGATCGTCAGGATTCGGGTTCCAGCCGGCTCGTCCAGCAGCACCGGCCCAGCAACTGCGGGCGCAGAGACGGGCGGGCCGGTCAGGCGATGCGCGATCAGCACGATCAGCACCGTCGTCGCCACGACAATAAGCACGCCCATACCGATGACGAGCGCCTTCAGGAACCGCATACTTCTCCTCCATGGCCTCGTTCACCACCACGGCGACGCCTGAGGCGCGCGGGCAGCGGCTCGATCGCTTCCTGGCCGACGCCATCGGCACGCTGTCACGCTCCCGCGTCAAGACGCTGATCGAGCAGGGACTGGTGCGTCGCGACGGCGAGGTGCTGAGCGAGCCATCGGAACCCATCCGACCGGGTGCCATCTATGAACTGGCCTTGCCGCCGCCCGCACCCGCCACGCCGCAGCCGCAGGCCATCCCATTCCCGATTCTTTACGAAGACGCCGACCTGATCGTTTTGGACAAACCGGCAGGGCTCGTGGTGCATCCCGCGCCAGGTAACGCGGACGGAACCCTGGTCAATGCGCTGCTCGCCCATTGCGGCGAGCAGTTCACCGGTATCGGCGACGAACGCCGGCCAGGCATCGTCCATCGACTGGACAAGGACACGTCCGGCATCATGGTCGTCGCCAAGACTCAGTTCGCCAACAACGCCCTGACCGCCGCCTTCGCCGCACGCGATCTGGACCGCGCCTACCTGGCGCTGGTCTGGGGCCTGCCGTCGCCACTGGAAGGTGACATCGAGGGCGACATCGGCCGGGACAAGCGCGACCGCAAGCGCATGGCTGTGGTGACCCGGAACGGCAAGCCAGCGCTCACCCATTATCGGGTGCAGCGGTCGTGGGGCACCGCCGTGTCCCTGCTGGAGTGCCGCCTGGCCACCGGCAGAACGCACCAGATCCGCGTCCATTTGGCCAGCCGGGGCCACCCCGTTGTGGGCGATCCCCTCTACTTGCGGCGTGTGCCGGCGATCGCCAGATCATTGCCCGAACCTGTCCGCCACCAGCTTCTGGATTTCCCCCGGCAAGCGCTGCACGCGGCGCGCCTCGGCTTCGCCCATCCGCGCACTGGTGTGCCGCTCAGCTTCACCAGCGAACCGCCGCGAGACATGGGGGAAATCCTGTCCTCGCTGGAGCGTGATCTGCGCCATGCGCAGGTCTGATCTAGGGCAGAATCATTGACAGGACTAATCCGGTCCTGTATATCCCCGTCTGCCGATATGGACGGGTGTGTCCATTCGGTGGGGACGTCCGGACATGTCGCCGCCAGCCAATGGGGCCAGTAGCCGGGACGTGATCATCCCTCCCCGCACCCTATGACTGGTTCAGTCAATCTTTGGCCGCGTTTCTGCGCCAGTGTGGGCAGATAGCAGCCACGACGAAAGGAGTCCTTCCTTGGCCTCTGCCGTCATCAACGTCGCGCCTGAGGGCAATCTGTCGCGGTATCTCCAGGAGATCCGCAAGTTCCCCATGCTCTCGCCTGAGGAAGAGCTCGCGCTGTCCAAGCGCTGGCGCGATCATCAGGACATGGATGCGGCACACAAACTTGTCACATCACATTTGCGGCTCGTGGCGAAGATTGCCATGGGTTACCGCGGTTATGGCCTGCCGGTCGGGGAGCTGATCTCCGAAGGCAACGTCGGCATGATGCAGGCGGTGAAGCGATTCGATCCGGACCGTGGGTTCCGCCTCGCCACATACGCCATGTGGTGGATCCGTGCCGCGATCCAGGAATACATCCTGCACTCCTGGTCCCTGGTGAAGATGGGAACCACGGCGGCGCAGAAGAAGCTGTTCTTCAACCTGCGCCGGTTGAAGGGGCAGATGCAGGCGATCGACGATGGCGACCTGCAGCCTGAACAGGTGGCAAAGATCGCCAGGATGCTCGATGTGCCCGAGCAGGATGTGGTCAGCATGAACCGCCGCCTGGCGGCTCCCGATCACAGCTTGAACGCGACTGTCCGTGCCGATAGCGAAGGCGAATGGCAGGATTGGCTGGTCGATGAGACCGAGAGCCAGGAAACCAACTACGCCGATCGCGAGGAGCTGACCGGTCGCAAGGCCCTGCTGTCCAGCGCGTTGAAGACGCTGAACGAGCGGGAACGCCACATCTTGATCGAGCGCAGGCTGAAGGATAACCCGACCACTCTCGAGGATCTGTCGCAGCAGTACGGCATCTCCCGCGAACGGGTGCGGCAGATCGAGGTCCGCGCCTTCGAAAAGCTGCAGAAGGCTATGAAGGCGCAGATCGCCGAACGCCGGATGCAGTCGCAGGCGACGGTCGCCGCGCATCAGGCTTCAGTTCAGGGTTCAACCTCGGCCTGATCTTCCAGGCCCCACTCCGATACCAGCCTGGCACGCTCGGCTTTCAATTGGGCCGAGCGTGCCAGACCCAATGCTTCCAGCACCGTGCGAACAGCAATCGGCAGAATCTGGGCAAGCAGCCAGCCTGCCGCAGCGGCGCTCCACGCCGTGCCGACGACTTGCAGATCGCCCACAAGACCGGCGGCGACCTGCATCGTGTGACCGGACAACCAGAGGGTCTTTAGCGGTCGAACAGACGCGGCCATGCTGAAGAGAGCCACGCTGCGGCCAACCGGCCGACCCGGCTCGCTGTCAAACGTGACGGCCAGGAGCGCTGGACCCAGCAATACCCCCAGCAACAGTGCCGTTGGGGTGGCCAGCGTTGCCAGCGCGCCGCACAACAACCCCTGCAACCATACGAGCGAGTGCTGACGAGGCTGGCGTACTGCGCCATCGCCTCCGGCAGATACATTGGCCTTGCGTCGTGCCATCTGCCCTCAGCCCAGCGCTGCAACGACCAGAACCGTGGCGAGCGCGGCCAGGCCAATTCCCGCCGCGATCTCCTGGCCAACTTTGAACGCTGCGGCTGAACGCACCGCAGCGCCATTCGCAATCTCGCTGAGCTCCCTGTCGATCCGCATCAGTGTTGTCTCCGCGGCACGCGCTCCTCGAACATCGGCGCTGCGCCCGGCGGGATCCTCCAGAACCGCCAGCATCGGCGTGAGATGGCCATGCGGCACCATGGCCGTGACGCGCTCGCGCACCTCGCCTCGGCGTTGTCGATTGTGCCATCGGGCGATCGCCGGTCCGACCCGATCCGCCAGCCAACCAGCCAGAGCCGGCAGCGGACCGCTGCGCAGGCGCGCCTGGATCTGCGCCAACAGTCGAAGTGGCGCGAGGCATTGCACCTCTTCGGACTTACTGTCGGCATCGACGACTTCACTATCGACCCGGCGCTCAAGGCGGGCGGCAATGAACGCTGCAATATGCGCATCCACCGGGTCTGTCTGGTTGTGATCGACGCGACCCGCGACATCCTCCAGCGCCACCATCAGGTCCGCGAGACGTGCCACCCAGCGGTTCGCCACAAGAGGACTGGCACAAGGCAGCAGTGGGTTCAGCAGATAGGTCAGGCGCTGCACGCCGTTGTCCTTGCCCCGCTGCTGCAGCCAGCTCCGCTGCTGTCTGGATTCGACTCGCAACATGGCGAAGTCGCAACGATCCGCCCGCATTGCGGCCCAGTTGCCGATCTCTTCATAGGCGATGATGTCCTGCAGCCGGCTCGTCGTGTCGGAGTCTGTTCCCATTGCCGCCCCGAGCGCCGGTCCGATGCCATCCGGCCACAAGGCAATTCCTCTCCAGCAGAGCGGCGCCAGCGGATCGAGCAGGCAGATCGCCCGCATCAGAAGCGGCGACCCGGTGTCGGGATCGCCCGGCGCGGCATCCACGTTGCGCTGCCGCACCAGCTCTTCCACGTGGCTCGCGAGTTGTGCGTCGCCCAGGGACCGCCGCAGCCAATACTCCAGGATCCCTGAGCGCAGCGCATTGATCCCGGCCTCGGGCTCGCCCGCCATGGTGTATGCCAATGACCGAGCGTCCCACACATCCCTGTTGGCTATGGTGAAGGGGCGTTGGGCCCGGCGAGGCGGTCGTGCCGCAACGCGCCGGCCGCGCGCACTGGCAGGATCGAGCAGCAATGTCGGCGTAGGCCGATGCTCGGGGTCCTCTGCCACCATCCCGCGAACGAGGTCGCCAATGATCGGTGGCAGCCGGTCATCGCCTGCCAGCGCGGCATACGTGCCGAGCGACAATTTCCGGCTGATCACCGCCTGCTCGTCAAGATTCCGATGCGGTATGCGTCCCAGGGCCAGGCACACGAGCAGCACGCCCAGCGCATATACGTCGTCGGCAATGCTGCCGTCGCCGCGGCCGGTGGGCAGGCACATCGCTGAATAAGGCGGCTCAAACAGGGCGGGCTGCGCCATCGCCGCGGGTGCCGTCCAAGCCACACCGAGCACCACCGGCTGGCCAGGCACGGCCTGGAACACGTTGTCCGGACGGATGTTCCGGTGAGTGACGCTGCGTTGCTGCAGGTGCTCAAGCACGCGGGCAACCGGCCGCAGCACGCAATCCAGGAGTTCCGACTCGGACCAGGCACCAGGACGCGCCAGCAGATTCGGGCCAGGCGGGGCGGTCGCGATGGCAAAACACGCATCGCCCACACTGCCGTATGCTAGCGGTGCCAGCATTCCATCGAGCGGAGTGCTCAGCATCTGCATCAGACGGGGCCGCGGCGCGAGCTGTCGCTGTATTTGCACCGCGATCAGGTCAGTGCGCCCGGACGCGCGATCGATTGCTGGAAAAGCGGCGAGGCCACCGACTGGCGCAAGAGGACGCGCGCGATCGACGGCGTACTGGTTGGCGATCAGGGAATCGCCTGATCGTGACGACGACGGAGGCATATTGGCCATGTCACAACCGATCCTGCGCGTGAAAGGTTGAGGATCGATGACCAGCCAAAGTCCCGACCGATGCACCTGGACATCAATTGATCAGGATCAATGCAGCCACCTGGCCGTGTTTGCCAGCCTTACCTCATGGCACTGGATACGATGCGTCGGCGAACCCGGGACCTGATCGCCCGGCTGCGCGAGCATGGTCACCGTGAACAGGCCGATCGCGTCGAGCGTCAGCTCGCGGATGGCGTCGAGCGTCAGCTTTCATTGCACGGGCTCAGCCGCGGAGCGCTGTTCGCGTTGCGCGAGGCCTGCGAGACCCTGTTGACGGCGGTCGAGGCAATCGATCCCGTCACCCAGACAATGGTCGAGGAACTCCGCCTCGAAGTTGAAAAGCGCCTGCGCCTCTCCGACGCGCAGGAAACGCCATGACAAGGCGCGCCTGGCGCCTTGTCGGGTCAGCCTGGCAAGGCAGCCAGCGCCCGATCCAGCGTGTCCACCAGCCGATCGCACTCCGCGCGCGTGATCACCAGGGGCGGCGACAGCACGATGACGTTGCCGAACCGGCGCCCGCCACCGGCGCGTCCGACGATCACGCCCTGGTCGCGACAGAAATCAACGACCTTGGTGATCACGGAAGCGTCCACCGGCTCCTTGGTCGCGCGGTCCTTCACCAGCTCCACCGCCTGCAACAGCCCCTTCCCGCGCACGTCGCCCACGAGCGGCTGCTTCAGCAGCGTACGGAGGCCGTCCTGTAGATACGTGCCGATCTCGGCGGCGCGGTCGGCGAGCTTCTCGGCCTCCATGATCTCGATATTGCGGAGTGCCACCGCCGCGGCCACCGGATGGCCGCCATAGGTGTTGACCTGCGCGACCTGGCGGTTCTGTTCGGGCTCGCCATAGAAGCTCTCGAACACCGAGTTCTTCACCACGGTCGCCGCGATCGGCATATAGGCGGACGAAATTCCCTTGGCCACCGCGACAATGTCCGGCGACACGCCGTAGTGCTGGTGCGCGAACATCTTGCCGGTGCGGCCGAAGCCGTTGATCACCTCATCGACGTGCAACAGGATGCCGTAGCGGCGGCAGATCGTCTCGACTTCCTTCAGGTACTCATCCGGCGGCACCGCAACACCGATGCCGCTCATGATCGGCTCGATGATGACCTCGGCCACGGTGTCCGGGTTCTCGCCAAGGATGGCACTTTCCATGTTCTTCACGCAGGCCAACCCGCAGCTCGGATAGCTCAATCCGAACGGGCAGCGGTAGCAGTAGGGTGGTGCAACGTGGATGAAGTCGCCGGAATACGGCTCGAACTTCGCCTTGCGGTCGCCCATCCCGCCGGCATCCAATGTGGCCAGCGTCGTGCCGTGATAGGCATAGTAGCGGCCCACCGTCTTGTAGCGGAATTCCCCCGGCTTCTCGTGCTTCTGGTACTGGCGCGCGATCTTGAAGCCCGCCTCGTTCGCCTCGGAACCTGAGTTCACGAAGTAGACGTGATAGTCACCGCCCATCAGCGTGTTGATCTTCTCGGCGAGCCCTGCCGCAGGCACGTTCATCTGTGAGTGCGGGTAATAGGCGAGCTGCTGCATCTGATCGGCCGCGACATCGGCCAATTCGCCACGTCCATAGCCGATGTTGACGCACCACAGTCCGGCCATCGCATCGAGATAGGCCGTGCCGTCCGCATCGTAGATGGTCGAGCCGTGGGCGCTGGTCACCACCATCTGCTTGGCTTCCAGCACCTTGTGCTGGACGATCGGGTGCAGAACGTTCTTCAGGTCCTGACGCACCACGGCGGCGCGAACTTCGGGGTCGGGTGCGTTGCTGATTGGCATGGCTGGCCTCGTGCTGGCTTGTCAGTCGCTACCCTACAGCATTTTCATGCGGCGTCACCCATGACCATCCGGCGCGCAGATATGCAGACCAACCCGCATCGCTGCTGACATAACGCGGTCAACAGAGCGGCGGTATAATCCCTCCCATGAGTCGGCACACCCAAGGCGTCCTGCTGATCACGCTATCGACCGTCTTCTTCAGTTCGGCGGGCTTCTTCACGCGTCTGATCCCGCTCGACGTCTGGACGATGCTGTTCTGGCGCGGCGTTTTCGCGGGTGCGTTGATCCTGGGCGTCGTCATTGTCCAGGAACGGGGCAACACGGTTCGGGCCTTCGGTGCCATTGGCGGCTCCGGACTGGTGGCGGCCGCATGTTCCACCGCGGCGACGATCCTCTACATCAATGCGTTCCGGCGGACATCGGTGGCCGACGTCGCGGTGATCTTCGCGACGGCGCCGTTCCTGACCGCGGCACTCGGCTGGCTGTGCCTGGGGGTGCGTGAGGCGTGGGCGACGCTTGTGGCAAGCCTGCTTGCCATGGCCGGAGTCAGTATCATGGTCGGGGGAGCAGTCACGGACGGTCACCTGTTCGGTGATGTGCTTGCGTTCGGTATGGCCATCTGCATGGCCGTGATGATGTTGATCATCCGGCATCGCGCGGAGACCCCGATGCTGCCCGCGGCGTGCCTGTCGGCGTTCCTATGCCCGCTGCTCGTCTGGCCTACCGCCGCGCCGTTCAGTGTGGGCCTCGGGGACATGATGAACCTGTTCCTGTTCGGCACGACGCAGTTCGGGCTTGGCCTGCTGCTGCTCACCGTTGGCGGCCAGATGGTCTCTGCCACCGAGAATGCGCTGCTCAACACGCTGGAGACTCCGCTCGCCATCGCGTGGGTCTGGCTTGCCTTCAGCGAGATCCCGTCAGCCACCAGCATCGTCGGCGGCGTCATCGTCCTGGCCGCGGTCGCGGGACATGTCTGGCGCAGCAGCCGGACCAGGCTCGCGCCCGCGCTTACCTGATGTGCGGAACGCTTGCTTGGCGGGGCGGCGGGGCGCCACTAAGTCATTGCGCCAATGTGTACCGTCGTCCTGCTCATACGCCCCGGCCACGCCTGGCCCCTGCTGCTTGCTGCTAACCGCGATGAAATGCTGGAGCGGACCTGGGATCCGCCGGCAGCGCACTGGCCGGAACAACCGGACGTGATCGCTGGTCGCGATCGGTCCGGCGGTGGCACCTGGATGGGGATCAACCGCCACGGCGTTGTCGCGGCGGTGTTGAACCGGCCGGGGAGCCTTGGGCCTGCCGTCGGCAAGCGGAGCCGGGGTGAGCTGCCGCTGCTCGCGCTGGCACACGCTTCGGCGACCGATGCGGCTGAAGCCGTCGTTGCTACCGATGCCGGCGCCTGGCGCAGCTACAATCTCGTGCTGGCCGACCGGCAGCATGCCATTTTCGTTCGCGGTCTTGGCCAAGGCCATCCTGAGGCCCTCCCGTTCTCGGCCGGCCTCCACATGGTGACAGCCCACGATCCAGACGATCCGGACAGCCCCCGGGTGGCGCGCCATCTGGAGCGCTTCCGGGCCGCCCAGGCGGCCGAACCCGGCAACTGGGCAGACTGGCAGGCAATCCTGGCGGACCGGTCCGGCCCTCCGGGCGAGCAGATCAACGTCGTGCCACGCGGCGGATTCGGGACGGTCTGCTCGTCGCTCCTGGCGCTGCCGGCATCTGGCACCCCTGTTTGGTTGTTCGCCGCCGGGCCACCGGATCAGGCGGACTTCCGCCCCATTCGCACGGTTGCGCCGTAGTCGGGGCGTGGCCCTATGGCCTGCGCGCTGCTATATGCGTCGCAGCCGCCCAGAAGGGGATCGTTGATGGCCCGCCGCCGCCAGCTCTACGAGGGGAAAGCCAAGATCCTGTTCGAGGGGCCGGAGCCCGGCACCCTGGTGCAGTACTTCAAGGACGACGCCACCGCCTTCAACGCCCAGAAGAAGGGCATCATCACCGGCAAGGGTGTCCTGAACAACCGCATCAGCGAATACCTCATGATGCGGCTCGCCGAGATCGGCATCCCCACTCACTTCGTCCGCCGCTTGAACATGCGCGAACAGCTGATCCGAGAGGTGGAAATCATCCCGCTCGAGGTCGTGGTCCGCAATGTCGCGGCAGGCAGCCTGTCGCAGCGACTCGGCATTCAGGAGGGGACGCGGCTGCCCCGCTCCATCATCGAATACTATTACAAGAACGATGCGCTGAACGACCCGATGGTGTCGGAGGAGCACATCACCTGCTTCGGCTGGGCCAATACCGCCGATATCGATGACATTGTCGCGCTCACGCTGCGCATCAACGACTTCCTGACCGGACTGTTCCTGGGAGTCGGCATCACGCTGGTGGACTTCAAGCTGGAATTCGGCCGGCTGTGGGAGAACGAAGAGATGCGCATCGTCCTGGCCGATGAGATCAGTCCGGATAATTGCCGGCTGTGGGACTCGAAGACCAACGAGAAGATGGACAAGGACCGCTTCCGCCGGGACATGGGGAAAGTCGAGGAAGCCTATCAGGAGGTGGCGAAGCGGCTCGGCATCCTGCCCGAGGCTGGCGTGCGCGATCTGAAGGGTCCGGAGCTGATGCAGTGAAGGCAACGGTGACGGTGATGCTGAAGCCCGGCGTTCTCGACCCGCAGGGAAAGGCGATCGGCCACGCCCTGCACACGCTCGGTTTCTCCGGGGTCGGCGAAGTGCGCGCCGGCAAGGTCATCGAGCTGGAGCTGGCGGAAACCGATCCCGGCCGGGCCCGCGCAGCTGCCGAGGACATGGCCCGCAAGCTGCTTGCCAACACGGTGATCGAGAGCTTCCGTGTTTCCATTGACGGCTGACCGTCGGTTGCCGGTGTCATCGCGAGCGAAGCGAATCACTCTGGTCCGGCATTGCGTCGTTGTGGCCCTCTTTGCAGCGGCAATTCCCGGCGCCTATGCCCAGCCGGCACAGGGCTGGAAACAGCTCACCGCCAGGGAGCTCGCCACCAGGTGCCACTCCTCGGACGCAGCCCAGCACGCAAGCTGCGTTGGCTATGTTCAGGGTATCTACGACCTGCAGTTCGCCCCGATCCCGCCGCGCGGCGTTTGCCCTCCGTCCGACTTCACGCCCGACCTCTTGGCCGAGGTCGTCACGGCGTATGCCGATACCCACGAGGACGGCCCTGCCCCTCCTGCGGTCGGCCAGGCCATCGTCCGCTTCTTCCCCTGCGGCGAGGGACACAAATGAGGGTGAGATCGAGCCAGGCCTTGATCGAAGAAGGCCGGGCCGCTGCCCGGAATTGCCCATGAAGGCAGGCATCGTCATCTTTCCCGGCATCAACCGCGAGCGCGACATGGCGATCGCGCTCCGCGGGTCCGGTGCCGAACCCCGCATGATCTGGCATCAGGAGACCGACCTGTCCGGCCTGGACCTTATCGTCATCCCCGGCGGCTTCTCGCACGGCGACTACCTGCGCTGCGGCGCCATGGCCGCACACTCCCCGGTAATGGCGGCCATCCGTGCCCATGCCGAGCGCGGCGGCTACGTGCTTGCCGTGTGCAACGGCTTCCAGATCGCCACCGAGGCCGGCCTGCTACCCGGTGCCCTGCTGCGCAATGCGTCGCTGCGCTTCCTGTCGATGGAGTGCCATCTTCGTGTCGAGCGCAGCGACACGGCATTCACCGGCCGATACCAGCGCGGCCAGGTGTTCCGCGCGGTCATGGCACATGGCGACGGCAACTACTTTGCCGACGATAAGACGCTAGATCACCTAGAGGGCGAAGGCCTCGTCGCGCTCCGCTACGCCACACCTGCCGGCGAACTTGTGCCCGAAGCCAACCGCAACGGCAGCGCTCGTAACATCGCCGGCATCCTCTCGCCCAACCTGCGCGTGCTGGGGCTGATGCCGCATCCCGAGGATCTGGTCGATCCGCTGATGGGCGGGACGGACGGCAAGCCACTGTTCGACGCGCTGGCGGCCGCTTAGGACCGCACAGGCACGCCGCCCGGCACTACGCGGACCTTGCGCGGTGCCGCGATCCAGATGGCCGCCGCCGATACCGCACAGCAGCCGATCGTCAGCAAGAAAGCCAGTCGGTAGCTGCCTGTCTCATCGTGGATAACACCGGCGATCCAGGGTCCGGCTGCGCCGCCACCGGTCAATGCAACCGTTGTGGTCCCGAAGATCGAACCGTAGTGGGGTCCCTCAAAAATCTCCGCAACGATGGCGCCCATGACGGAGGTGACAGCATAGCCCAGGAACCCCTGCGAAATCACCATCAGGTACAGCAGAGCGTCCGAAGGCGCCTGCTCCAACCCGATCAGCGCCGCATAGCACACGGCGAACCCGCCACACGCCACTGTCCAGATCCACTCGCGGCCAATCCGGTCGGACAGTGCGCCAAGCGCAATCTGCCCAGGGATCGCAACCACGCTCACCGCGCCTAGCGCCCATGCCGCGACGATCGGGGAAAAACCGATTTCCGTCAGGTACTTCGTCTGATGCACCTGCACGACGTACCACGCGATCATGGCGCAGAAATACGCCAAGACGATCCACCAGAAGCGGCCGGTGCGCACCGCCCGCGCAAGCGTCCAGTCGATCGTCGCCCAGGCTGGATCCACCACGTTCGATTGCATGCGCGGCGTCGGTTGCTGCATCACCCGCGCGTCGCCATCCGGCAACAGGCCGATGTCCTCAGGCTTTCGTCGCAGCAGCAGCGACAGCGGCCCGATCACCAGCAGCACCAGGTACCCCATGGCCGAGCATGACGCACGCCAGCCCTCGCGCAGGATGATCGCCTGAAGCCACGGCAGCAGAACGATGCCGCCAATCCCCGCACCAGCGAAGGCGATGCTGATTGCCATCGCGCGACGGCGCACGAACCAGTGCGGCAGGAACAGCGAATGCGCCGTATAGGTCATGAAGCTCGCGCCCACGGCCACGAGGAAGCCAAGCGTCGCATACAATTGCCATGGCGTTCGTATTGACGGTGCTGTGAATAGCCCCAGGCTCATCAGGCACACGCCCGTGCCGATGACAATGCGCGGGCCGTTGCGGTCCATCAATCGTCCGGCCAGCGGGCTCAGCAACGCGGAAACCAAGAAGCCGAATGAGAATGCACCGGCCGTCAGGCCACGATCCCAACCGAACTCGCCAATCAGCGGCGGCAACAACAGCGAGAACGCCGTGCGCGCCGTCACCGCGATCGCCATTGTGACGAAGGCGATGCCGATGATCAGCCAGCCATAGTAGAACGGCAGCCGCCAGGACCAGTGCTGTGCTGCAGCCTTGGTCACGCGCCGATCGCATTGAGCGGCGGCTCGCCCCGCGCGATCCTGGCGATATTCCCGCCAATCAGCCGGGCGCGCGCATCGAGCATCCCATCAGTCCAGCCAGACACATGCGGCGTCATCATAACGTTGCCGAGCGTATGGAACGGTTGCTTGGCAGGGAGCATCGGTACGCCCGTGCTTGGATAGCGATACCAGACATCCAGGGCCGCGCCCGCGATGCGCCCTGATGCAAGCGCCTGGTAGAGCGCCGTCTCTTCGCAGATCTCCGCGCGGCCAACATTGATCAGGTAAGCCGTTGGCTTCAACAATCGCAGGCGCCGCTCGTCCAGCAGATGGTGTGTCGCCGGCGAGAGCGGCAGCGTGATTGCGAGAACATCAGCTTCCTTCAGCACATCATCCAGCCGCTCCGGGCCGCCGACGAATGCGATGCCAGCCGGCGCTTCCGGCATGGCGTGGCTCCGCATCGCGCATATGCGCATGTCGAACGCGAGTGCCCGATGTGCGAGCGACTGTCCGATATGGCCGAAGCCAAGGATGCCCAGGGTCTTGCCGGCAAGTTCCGGCCAAAGCGGCGGTGCGGCATGACCAATCGCCCATTGGCTTTCCCACTCGCCCTGCCGCAGTCGCCCATCGAGACGCGCGAAGGACCGGGTGAGCGCGATCATCGCGCCGATGATGTATTCAGAAATTCCGACTTCGTGCCCGTATGCGTTCGCCAGGTACGTGCCTGGCCGGAGTGCTCCGCGATCGACCCGATCGAGACCCGCGCCAGGCACCTGCACCAATCGCAGCCGCGGCGCCGCCTCGGCCATGGCGGCCGAGAACCCCATTGCGACCAGCACGTCGGCATCGCTCAGATGCTGGACGATTCCCGCCTCGTCATCGATCGTGAACTCGCACGGCATCGCCAGCCTCGCGCGCACCGGATCGGCAATTCGCGCGGCGAACGCGCCGGCAAAGGCAACCTTCATTCAGTGAGTCCTTGCTGGTGTGCGCGGCGCTTGTTGCGGCGCCGTCCGGCTCATGCACTATCCCGCGCGGTCTCGGACCATCAACTACATGCCAGGTAGTCGTGAACACGTCGCAAGCCTTTGCATCCCGTCTGGCGTGGTGGCGCAAGCGACGCGGGCTTTCGCAGCTGCAGCTCGCGCTGGCCGCGGACTGCTCGCAGCGTCACATCAGCTTTCTTGAGCTTGGCCGCACCAATCCAAGCCGGGAGATGGTACTGCGGCTCGGCGCGACGCTGGATATGCCGTTGCGGCAATCCAACGAGCTCCTGCTCGCAGCGGGTTTCGCGCCGGTGTGGACCGAGGCGGATCTGGGGGCGCAGGAGCTGGCGCCGGTGCGCGATGCTCTGGGCTATATGTTGCGGCAGCAGGAGCCTTATCCGGCTGTCGTGGTGGATCGTCGCTGGAACCTGTTGCAGGCGAACCGTGGCGCGGTCGCTCTGGTCGAATTTCTCGCGGGGCCGGTGGCGCCGGGCACCTCGGTCAATCTGGCGGATGCGCTGGTGGCGCCCGATGTGCTGCGGCCCTATCTGACCAATTGGGCCGATGTGGTGCGCTTCTTCATACGCAGCGTGCAGGCTGACGCCGCTGCGGACGCCACTACGGAGACTGCCGCGCTTCTGGAACGGCTGCTCGGCTATCCGGATGTGCGCCCACTCATGACAGCCGACACACCTGATGTGGCGGATGGCCCGGTGCTGCCGATGCACTTTGCAAAGGGCGGCACCACGCTGCGGTTGTTCACGACGATCGCGACCTTGGGTACGCCGCAGGACATCACGCTACAGGAACTCCGCATCGAGAGTTTCTTCCCGATGGACGACACGACTCGCGACGTGTTCCGGGGGTGGGCTGGCTTACGAGAAGATTGAGGCGACCAGGATGTTCACGCTGGGCAGCGCCTGGATGTCCAGCGCGCCCGAGCCTTCAACGTCCTTGACGTCCTTGTAGCACTCCCCGTCGGGATCGCGGTGCACGATCACTTTGTTGGTGGTGAGGTCCACAATCCAGAATTCGCGGACGCCTGCGCGCGCGTAGAGTGCCAGCTTCGCCCCTTTGTCGGTGTCCAGACTGCTGTCCGATACCTCGATCAGCAGGAGGACGTCTTCAGGCTGCGGATGCTGATCCGGGTAGCCGCGCCAGGGGCGCCGGACCACGGCGAAATCCGGCTGTGGTTCCGATTCGTCGTCCAACACGATGGGGTTCTGCACCCTGACGCTGGCCCGCCTGGCGACGGTCGTGACCAACAATTCCGTCAACGCGTCGATTGCCAGTGCATGGCGCGGTCCAATCGGCGACATATCGACCAATTGTCCTTCGAGCAGTTCGACCCGGTCGTCCTCCCCGAGAATGCCGGCCTCACCCAGTCGATGATAGTCTTTCACCGTGAGCCGATGCCGGGGCACCGGGTGACGGCTCAGAACGTCAACCTGACCCGTGTCCATCAACCTAATTTCTCCGGCCACCCATCGCGTCGGCTGACACCGTAGCGATGTCCTGTCCACCCCGCTATATGGCAACGCCAATGACCCCACGCACCAGCACATGACCGACGCCGCCCGTCCCGCCGCCGCCGTCAACCAGGAACTGGCGCGTGAATTCGGCCTCTCCGCCGACGAATACGCCAAGGTCCTGGAGATCATGGGGCGCACGCCGTCGCTGACCGAGCTCGGCATCTTCAGCGTCATGTGGTCGGAGCATTGCAGCTACAAGTCCTCGCGCGTCTGGCTGCGGCAGTTGCCGACCAAAGCGCCCTGGGTAATCCACGGACCAGGCGAGAATGCCGGCGTGGTCGATATCGGCGATGGGCTGGCCGCCATCTTCAAGATGGAGTCGCACAACCACCCGAGCTTCATCGAGCCGTACCAGGGTGCGGCCACCGGCGTCGGCGGCATTCTCCGGGATGTATTCACTATGGGCGCCCGGCCGATCGCCAATCTCAACGCGCTCCGCTTCGGTTCGCCCTACAACCCGGTCACCAAGCGCATTGTCGATGGCGTGGTGCGGGGCATCGGCGGCTATGGCAACTGTGTCGGCGTGCCCACGGTCGGCGGCGAGATCAATTTCCATCCTGCCTATGACGGCAACCCGCTGGTCAACGCCATGACCGTCGGCATCGCCTCGAAGGACCGGATCTTTCTCAGTGCCGCGGCCGGCGTGGGCAACCCGGTGGTCTATGTCGGCTCCAAGACCGGCCGGGATGGCATCCACGGCGCCACCATGGCCTCCGCCGAATTCGCCGCCGACGCCGAGGAAAAGCGCCCCACGGTGCAGGTCGGCGATCCCTTCACCGAAAAACTGCTGATCGAGGCCTGCCTGGAATTGATGGCGACCGACGCGATTGTCGCCATCCAGGACATGGGGGCAGCCGGCCTGACCAGCTCTTCAGTGGAAATGGCCGGCAAAGGCAGCGTGGGCATCGAGCTGGATCTGGACAAGGTCCCAGCGCGTGAGACCGGTATGACGGCCTATGAGTTCATGCTGTCGGAAAGCCAGGAGCGCATGCTGATGGTCCTGCGCCCCGATCGCGAGGACGTCGCGCGCGCCATCTTCGAGAAGTGGGAACTGGATTTCGCCGTGATCGGCCACCTGACCGACACGGGCCACATCGTCGTCCGGCACAACGGCACCGTCGAGGCAGACATCCCGCTTGCCCCGCTGAACGACGAGGCGCCGCTCTACCACCGGCCGACCAGCGAGACGGCCAAGCAGCCACAGATAAACCCCGCCAAGGTCGAGGACCGATTCGGCCTGACTGCCGCCCTGGAAAAACTGATCGAGTGCCCTGATGTCGCCTCCCGTGCCTGGGTGTGGGACCAGTACGACAGCACTGTCGGCGGCCAGACGGTGAAGCGCCCGGGTGCGGCCGATGCCGCCGTGGTGAAGCTGGAAGGCTTGTCCCGCGCCATCGCGCTCACCACCGATTGCACGCCGCGTTATTGTGCCGCGGACCCGGAAGCTGGCGGCTGCCAGGCCGTCGCTGAGGCATGGCGCAACCTTACCGCCGTCGGCGCGCGCCCCCTGGCACTCACCGATAATATGAACTTCGGCAATCCCGAGCGCCCGGAGATCATGGGCCAGTTCGCCGCCGCGATCCGCGGCATGGCCGCAGCCTGCGAAGCGCTCGACTTCCCGGTCGTCTCCGGCAACGTCAGCCTCTACAACGAAACCCGCGATCCGAACGGAACCGTCCGCGCCATCCTGCCGACGCCCGCGATTGGCGGTCTCGGCGTGCTGGACGATGTGACCAAGGCAGTCGGCATCGCGCTTGCCCCGTGGCTTGACGTCGTGGTGGTGGGCGCCACGAAAGGCTGGCTCGGGCAATCGCTGTGGCTGCGCGAAATCTCCGGCCGCGAGGAAGGCGCCCCGCCGCCGGTTGATCTGGCCGCTGAACGCTCCACCGGTGACTTTATCCGGGAGCAGATCATCGCAGGCACCATACGCGCCTGCCACGACATTTCGGATGGCGGCATCCTCGTGGCACTTGCCGAAATGGCGATGGCCGGGCTGACCGGCGTTCGTCTCTTTACCGGTCCGCGCGACATCCCAAGCCACGCCTACTGGTTTGGCGAGGACCAGGGCCGCTACCTCGTCGCCGTTCCCGAAGCCGCCACCTTCATCCGCACCGCGGAAGCAGCCAACCTGCCGGCGGTTCGTATCGGCACCTCCGGCGGACAGGATTTGACACTGCCCGATGGGGGCACAATATCTGTGCGAGCGTTGCGCGCGGCGCACGAACGCTTCTTCCCGTCCTGGATGGACGGCTGACCCAGGGGAGGGCCGGCATGGCGATGGCGGCAGGTGAGATCGAGGCGCTGATCAAGGCTGCGATCCCAGATGCGCGCGTCACCATCGAGGACCTCGCCGGCGACGGTGACCACTACGCTGCTACCGTGGTCTCTGAGACGTTTCGCGGCATGCCGCGCGTGAAGCAGCACCAGGTTGTCTATGCCGCCTTGCGCGGCCGGATGGGGGGCGAACTGCACGCCCTCGCGTTGCAAACTTCAGCCCCGGAGTAGGAGTTCTTGGTAATGGCCAACGACGTGTTCGAACGCATCCAGAGTGACATCGATCAGGCGCCGGTGATGCTCTTCATGAAGGGCACCGCGATGTTCCCGCAGTGCGGGTTCTCGGCGCGCGTGGTGCAGATCCTCACGCATCTCGGCGTCCCGTTCCAGACGGCGAATGTGCTCGAGGACGCGGAACTGCGCGAAGGCATCAAGCAGTTCTCGCAGTGGCCCACGATCCCGCAGCTCTACGTGAAGGGCGAGTTCGTCGGCGGCTGCGACATCGTAATGGAGATGTTCCAGTCTGGCGAACTGGAGACGCTGCTCACCGAAAAGGGGGTTGAGCACAAAGCCGCGGCTTAGTTCTTGTTCTATTAGCGCTTTGTTCACTAGCCGATGCGCACGCTGGAGGCGTGCGCATCGGAAGTGCGGTGGACGGACGAGCGACCATCACGGCGAGGTGTCCCCCTGATGGACGCCAGCCCACGCTTGGTATGTCTATAGTATGCTCATGCGTGATGGCCGCTGTCACCGCAGCTATGGCCGAAGTGGTCCGTCACGAACTGTATTTGACCAGCGTAATTGTTGAAGTTGGTGACTGAGCCAACACCCGGAACATCCGTCATGGTCAGGAGCGTGACCGGGTTTGAGGCGACGTCCTTAATCAAATCCGATCCACCCTTAAAGAATTTCGCGATATCAGGGACAAAGGTCTCCTCTCCAATGCCGTTGAGGGTCGGTGGGACTGTCGAATCATCGAGGAACAGCATTCCGTTCACCATTGACCCATGGGCAAGGACGATATCATCCGCTTGGCCGGTCGGTCCGGTATTTGTGAATCCTGTCTGGCTGGTGTCGGACACGACCGGGCCATCGAGATTTCCAGGGTCCGCTTTCAAGGTCACGTCGACCGACAGAAACTTCGGCGGAAAGTCACTGGTATTGTGATCAACGAATTCGAAGTATAGTCCGTAGTTGGTGCCGAACCCCGCTGGCGTGACAGGGTGGCCGTTCAGACTGAAGCCCGTGACCACTTCAATGCGGTCCGCAATGTGGGTGCCATCGGGCTGCGGCACATCGGTCAGATTGCCGACAAACTTGATCGTATCGGCGGTGAAAGGCCTGCCTGACAGTCCAGCCGCTTCGGGGTTCCAGGTGAATCGCGCTATTGACGGTTCGTGTGGGTCGCCACCCTTGTGCGTGTCGTGCTCGCCGCTGTGCCTGTCATGCTCGTTCTTGGTCATGTTATCCTCGCTTTCTGATTGGGAGAGCCACCTCGACAATGCTCGCTCTGTAAGGCCGCGCGAGCATGAGGATGGCCCACTGCGGTGCGCTATGCGGCTGTGGTAAATCGGCGCAAAAAGATCGACGGGAAAAGTAAAAGCCGCCGAATCAGCGCTTTGCTGACGCAGGAGTTCAGCGATGGCCGACCGGACCGGCCGCTGTTACACTTCGCGAAAGCGAACCTGACACCGAGACCCCATGGACGCGCGTGCCGCACATGACGTGTTCCTGTTCGGCGGTTTCCGCCTTGATCGGCAAAGCGGCGGGCTGTTCAGGCAGGATGAAGCGGGCGGTGAGGTACCGCTCGCCATCGGCTCACGCGCGCTCGACGTGCTCGCGGTACTGGTTTCCCACCCGGGCGAACTGTTGTCGAAGCAAGCGATCATGCAGGCGGTGTGGCCTGGGATCACGGTCGATGAGAAGAACCTGACGGTGCAGATCGCGACACTCCGCCGCGCCCTCGACAATGGAGGCACCGACCGGAGTTGCATCCAGACCGAGGCCGGGCGCGGCTATCGCTTCGTCGCGCCGGTAGCCAGAGTCTCTGGCGACGATAAGGGCAGTGCCGCAACCGAGGCATTCGCCGCGGGTTCGTCAGTCTCCGCGGCAACAGCACCCAATGCCGCCACTTCCGCGATCCCGCCGCGCCTTCGTTGGAGGCGGGCGTCAGCACTTGGCGCCCTGGCCGTGTTCGTGCTGGTCGTCGGGCTGGGTGGGGCATGGTTTGCCACAGGAGGACGGCCGGAACAGGTCCTCGATGCCGCCCAGGACTCGTCACGGCCGTCGGCCGCTGCCCCTGCCCCCGCACCGCGGCTCTCTCTTGTTGTGCTGCCGTTTCAGAATCTCAGCGGCGACGTCAAAGACGACTATCTGGCCGATGCCATCACCGACGACCTGACAAGCGATCTGTCGCTCATCCCGGTTGCCTTCGTCATCGCCCGTCAATCCGCCTACACCTACAGAGGCAAGGCGACGGATGTTCGCCAGATAGGCACTGAACTCGGCGTCCGCTACGTGATCGAAGGCAGCGTGCGCAAGCTCGGTGCGACATTGCGGGTCAATGTGCAACTCACCTCGGCCGAAACCGGGGCACATCTCTGGTCCGATCGCTTCGACCAGGACATCAGAGAACTCGCCGCCGGGCAGGAGCAGATCGTGACACGGATGCGCTCCGAGCTCGGCATCAGCATGGTGCAGATCGAGGTGATGCGCAGTCTGCGCGAGCATCCCGGCAATCCTGACACCTTCGATCTCAACCTGCGAGCGCGAGCGTTGGGCAATCTGCCCCCAAGCACGCAACGAAACGATGAAGTGCAGCTTCTTTACGAGCAAGCATTGGAGCTGGACCCATCATCCGTCCCAGCTCTGCTTGGCATTTCCTACTACTTGATCGACAAAGCCGCGACGGTCGGCCACTGGGGCAGTGTTGGCGACCTGCGACGCGCAGAGAACCTCTTGCAACGCGCCCACGCCGTCGCGCCGCATTCCCGAGACTACCTCAGCAATATGGCGTACTGGCTTCGGACCAGAGGCCGCTGCGACGAAGCAATAGCCCTTGCCGAGGAGACCATCCGCCGGTTTCCCAACAATGCGGCTGCCTATAGCCAACTGGCCCAGTGCAAGATCATCGTTGGGAAGGCAGCGGAAGCCATCCCGCTGATGGAACAGGCAATCCGCGTCAGTCCGCGCTCCCCGTACATGTACAACCGCTACCGCGTCATGGGATACGCCAGCGTCTTGCTGGGCAAGGACAGCGAGGCGATCGCTTATTACGAACGGACACTGGCGGCAACTGCGGACGACGATGGGAACCGCCAGTGGACGTTGCGTGGACTGGCCGTTGCGCATGCGCGATCCGGCCACATTCCCGATGCGAAGCGGGCACTCGCCGAGGCGAACCGGATTTGGCCCTATGATACCGTACGCCGTTATTCGCCGGGCGAAGGGTCCAGTGCGGTTTTCGCTGCTCAGCTTCGAAGTTATCAAGACGGCCTGCGCCTCGCCGGCGAGCGCGACCACGCCGATGAAGACGCGGATTTCGGTGTGCCGGCCGATGAGAGACTGCACGGCGAACCTGCCGGTCCTACCCCGACCACCGTGCCGGGCGTCCGAACGATCCGCACCGGCGACCTTGTAGCGCATCTTGCCGAAGCCCGGCCGGTGGTCATCGACACTTTGACGTATTCATGGGGCCGATCGATCCCCGGGGCGGTGGGCCTCAAATTCTCCGGTTTGGGTGGTAGCTTTGCCGACGAAGCACAGGACCGCCTGCGCCGTAAAATGGCCGAGTTGACCGCGGGCGATCTCCACCGGCCGGTCGTAACAGTTGGCTGGAACTCGGAACGCTTCGATGGACGCAATCTAGCCCTACGTCTCGTCGCGCTGGGCTACACGCAGGTTTATTGGTATCGTGGCGGCCGCGAGGCTTGGGAGTCGGCTGAGCTGCCAGAGACTGAACTGGCCC
>DATJJM010000429.1:0-5855 GCA_035492535.1 Acetobacteraceae bacterium
GTCCTGGTAAAGGAACTCCAGCGTCCCGGCGTTGCGGTAGCCGAGTTTGGCCAATGCCGCGGTGGCGGTGGCGCCGAGTTTGTCGCGCGCGCCGGAACTCAGCGCGGGCGAGCCGGCCTCCTCCAGCAGCTTCTGGTGCCGCCGCTGCAGGCTGCAGTCGCGCTCGCCAAAATGCACGACGGCGCCGTGCGCGTCGGCGAACACCTGCAGCTCGATGTGGCGCGGGTGGTCGAGATACTTTTCGATATACACCGCATCATTGCTGAACGCGGCACGCGCCTCGGTGCGGGCGATACGAAAGGCGTCCTCCAGTTCCGAGGCGTCGCGTGCGACCTTCATGCCACGGCCGCCGCCGCCGGCGGAGGCTTTGATCAGAGCCGGGTAGCCGATGCGGGCGGCCACGTCACGAGCGGCGGCGAGGTCCGGCACGACGCCGTCGGAGCCAGGGACAAGCGGGACGCCGAGCTTCGCCATTGCCTCCTTGGCGGCGATCTTGTCACCCATCATGCGGATATGTTCCGGCGCGGGGCCGATGAAGGTGAGCCCATGCGCCTCCACCATTTCCGCGAAGCCGGCGTTCTCCGAGAGGAAGCCGTAGCCCGGATGGATAGCCTCGGCGCCGGTGACAAGGGCGGCGGAGAGGATGGCGGGTATGTTCAGATAGGAGTCCTTCGCCGGCGGCGGTCCGATGCAGACGCTTTCGTCAGCAAGGCGCACATGCATCGCATCGGCGTCCGCGGTGGAATGCACCGCGACGGATGGGATGCCCAGCTCGCGACAGGCCCGCTGGATGCGAAGCGCGATCTCGCCGCGGTTGGCAATGAGGATCTTCTGGAACATGTGATCCTACATGCGGCCGGGAGAAGCCCGGTCCCCTGGCGTCACGGCCGGCCTCGACGTGGCCATCATTCCAGGATCATGAGGACTTCGCCGTATTCCACCGGCGTGCTGTTCGCCACCAGGATCCGCGCGACAGTGCCAGCCTTGGGTGCCTTGATCTGGTTGAAGGTCTTCATGGCCTCGATCAGCAGCAGCGTCTGGCCGGCGGTGACGGTCTCGCCGACGGTCACAAAGGGCGGTGACCCAGGTTCCGACGAAAGGTAGGCGACGCCGACCATCGGGCTGGTGACTGCGCCCGGATGGCTGGACTCGTCCGGCGCAGGGATCGGTACGGCGGTTGCTGGCGTCGCGGTGAGCGCCACGGGTGCAACAGCGACCGTGGCAGGTGCGACTCCTGCGCGGACGACACGGATGCGGCTGTCCTTTTCTTGGATTTCGATCTCGGAGAGTCCGGTTTCGGCGAGCACAGCCGCAAGGGCGCGGATCGCGTCGGGGTCGAACGGAATGCGGGTCATGTGTGGTTCCGGGCATCGGCCCGGCCTCCATGCGTCATGGCCGGGCCTGACCCGGCCATCATGTGCTGGCCTCGAGAAGGATGTCCGCCATGGCCGTCAGCGCCAACGCGTAGCCGCGTACACCGAGACCGCAGATCACGCCGACTGCAGCCTTGGAGACGTAGGAGTGCTGGCGGAATTCCTCACGGCGGTGAATGTTGGTGATATGGATCTCGATCACCGGAAGCTCGCTGGCAAGCAGCGCGTCCATCAGGGCGATCGAGGTGGTGGTGTAGCCGGCCGGATTGATGACGATGCCCTGGGCGCGCCCACGGCATTCCTGCACCCATGAGACGAGTTCGCCCTCGCCATTGGTCTGGCGGAAGTCGATCGCGAGGCCGAGCTGGTCGGCGGTTTCCGCGCATAGCTGCTCCACGTCGTCCAAGGTGGCGTGACCGTAGAGATGCGGCTGGCGAAGGCCGAGCATGTTCATGTTCGGGCCGTTGAGGACGGCTATGAGAGGCGGATTCGCCGATTGGGACATGCCATCGCGCGTAGCATAGGTGGCGGCTTGGGTCCAATTGGGCGCAATTCATCGCAGGTGGACATTTCGGATCACCACGTCCAGCCTGCCGGTGGCGCTCACCAAGAGGCGTTGAACGTTCGAGAGCAGGGCTTATCGTTGATCATCCTGCCGCCGAAAGCCTCCACCATGATCCTGACGAAACCGGACAAACCGAAACGCCAATTGCGGTTTGGCGCCTTCATGAACGTGCCAAGCAGCCATCCGACCGGATGGCGGCATCCCGATGCGATCGCGGACACGGACCTGTGCTTTCGGCACCTCGCGGACATGGCGCGGATGGCGGAGCACGGCCGGCTGGACGCGATGTTCTTCCAGGACAGCGTCGCGATCCCTGGCAGTGCCGGGCTTTATGGCGGCAAGCCGTTCAACCCGCGCAGCGGACGTCAGGCGCATATCGAGCCGGTCAGCGCGATAGCGGGGCTGGCTGCGATCACGTCGCATCTCGGCCTGATCTCCACGTGCACGACCAGCTACAACGAGCCGTACAACGTCGCGCGTCGCTTTCTGACGATCGATCACATCAGCGGCGGCCGGGTTGGCTGGAACCTGGTGACGTCACAGGCGGAGGACGAAGCGATGAACTTCGGCCTCGACGCCCATCTGGATCATGCACTGCGCTATGAACGCGCGGCCGAGTTCCACGACGTGGTGGTGGGTTTGTGGGACAGTTGGGAGGACGACGCGTTTCTGCGCGACAAGGAAAGCGGTGTCTGGTTCGACCATACGAAAATGCATTTCCTCAATCATCGCGGGAAGCATTTCACCGTGCGTGGGCCGCTGAATGTCGCGCGGTCGCCGCAGGGCCGGCCGGTCATCGCGCAGGCCGGGTCGTCGGATGTCGGAATGGAGCTGGCGGCGCGCACCGCGGACATGGTGTTCACCGCGCAGCCGACGATCAGGGATGGGCAGGCATTCTGCGCGGAGATGCGCACGCGCGCGGCGAAGTACGGGCGTGGACCCGATCACCTGAGGATCTTTCCGGGCCTTATGCCGATCGTCGGTCGGACGGAAGGCGAGGCGCGGGAAAAATACGAAGAACTGCGCGAGCTGGTGGACGATGAAGTCGGGTTGCGCGGCGTGGCGCGGCTGTGCGGCGGGCTGAACATCTACGACTATCCGCCGGATGGGCCGCTGCCGCCGCTGCCGCCGAGCAACGCGGCGCGCGCGCGGCAGGAGATGATCATCGCGATGGGCAAGCGCGGCATGACGATACGCGAGATCGGCCGTGTATTAGGAATGTCGCAGGCGCATCGCGTCGCTTACGGCACGCCGCAACAGCTCGCCGACGATATGCAGGAATGGCTGGAGGCAGATGCCTGCGACGGGTTCAACCTGCTGTTCGCGCATTATCCGAAGCCGCTGGAGGATTTTTGTCTGCTGGTGGTGCCGGAGTTGCAGCGGCGCGGGATTTTCCGCACGGAGTATGAGGGGACGACGTTGCGGGCCAATCTCGGCGTGCCGGTGCCGCCGAATGTGTTCGCACAGGAGCCGGCGCATGCGTAGGCGGCAACTGCATCTCGGCGGGTTCTTCAGCACACCCGGCAATCACCTTGCGGGCTGGCGGCATCCAAATGCGGTGCCGACGGCGGATATGGACTTTCGTCTCTACGCACATATCACGCAAATGGTGGAGCGGGCGAAGTTCGACACGATCTTCTTCCAGGATACCGCGGCGGTGAATGGCAGCCGGGCGATGGCGCGCGGCGACATGACGCGCACCCGGATCAGCCGGATCGTGAAGCTTGAGCCGACCACGCTGCTGTGCGCATTGGCGGCGGTGACGTCGCATATCGGGCTGATCGCAACGGCGACCACGACATACAACGAGCCATACAATGTCGCGCGCCGGTTCATGTCGATCGACCACATCAGCGGAGGCCGCGCGGGATGGAACCTGGTGACCTCGCAGATCGAGGACGAGGCGCAGAATTTCGGCTACGCCGAGCACGTCGACCACGCAAAGCGCTATGCGCGGGCGGCGGAATTCTACGATGTGGTGGTGGGACTGTGGGATAGCTGGGAAGACGACGCGCTGCTGCGTGACAAGGCTGCTGGCATCTACATGGATCGCGACAAGGTGCATTTCCTCGACCACGAGGGCGAGCACTTCAAGGTGCGCGGTCCGCTGAATGTGACACGATCGGCGCAGGGTTGGCCGGTGGTGGCACAGGCGGGTTCGTCCGAGGCGGGGCGGGAACTGGCGGCGAAAACCGCGGATGTGGTCTTCACGGCGCAGACACTGATGGACGAGGCTCGCGCTTTCTATGCGGACGTGAAGGGACGCGCGGCCCGCTACGGGCGCTCGGCCGAGGACATCGTGATCATGCCGGGGATCACGCCGGTGCTGGGTGCAACCATGGCGGAGGCGCGCGAGCGCTACGAGGAATTGCAGGCACTGCTGCCGGATGACCTGGCGCTGCAATCGATGTCGCATATCAGCGGCGGGCTCGATCTGTCGAAGTTCCCGCTCGATGGGCCGCTGCCGGAACTGCCGCCGAGCAATGCCGCGAAGGCACGGCAGGCCCTGGTGGTGAAGACGGCGCGCGAGCAGAACATGACACTACGGCAGATCGCCCGTCATACCGCGGCCGCGATGGGGCATCGCGTGCTGGTCGGCACGGCCGAATACATCGCGGATGAATTGGTGAGGTGGCTGAAAGCGGACGCCGCGGACGGGTTCAACGTGATCTGCAACCATTACCCGAAGCCGTTGGAGGATTTCTGCCAGCTTGTGGTGCCGGAATTGCAGCGGCGGGGCGTGTTTCGGACCGAATATGAAGGCACGACGCTGCGCGAGCATCTTGGGCTGCGGGTGCCGAAGAACCGGTATACGGCGCGGCAACGGCAGGCGGCGGATTGATATCCTGAGACGTGCCCTTCCTTGCCCCGTTGCCACCGCGCGCCCATACTCTGGGCATGCAGACTGCCGTTACTCTCACCCTGAATGGCGAGGCGCGCGCGTTCGACGGACCGATGACCGTTGCCTCGCTGCTCACCACGCTCGGGCTGGAAACCCGCAAGGTGGCGGTGGAGCGGAACGAAGAGATCGTGCCGCGATCGGTCTATTCCGAAACCTGGCTGCAGTCCGGCGACGCGCTGGAGATCGTGCATTTCATCGGGGGAGGCTGACGTGATGGACGGGATTGTGCCTCAGGATGACACGTGGTCGGTGGCCGGCCGGCAATTCCGCTCGCGCCTGATCGTAGGAACCGGGCGGTACAAGGACCTGGAGGAAACTGGCGCGGCGATCGCAGCTTCAGGCGCGGAGATCGTCACGGTCGCGGTACGGCGGGTGAACCTGTCGGACTCGAAGGCGCCCATGCTGCAAGACTATGTCGATCCGAAGAAATACACCTACCTGCCGAACACGGCCGGCTGCCATACCGCGCAGGAAGCTGTGCGGACGCTGCGCCTGGCGCGCGAAGCGGGCGGATGGAACCTGGTGAAGCTGGAGGTACTGGGGCCGCCGCCGACGCTGTATCCGGATATGCGTGGCACGTTCGAAGCAGCCGAGGCATTGATCAAGGACGGCTTCGAAGTGATGGTTTACACCGCCGACGATCCGGTGGCGTGCAGGCGGCTGGAGGAAATGGGCTGCGTGGCAATCATGCCCCTGGGAGCGCCGATCGGCTCCGGGCTCGGGATCCAGAACGCGGCGATGATCTGGATGATCCGCGAGCAGACCAAGGTGCCGTTCCTGGTCGATGCGGGCGTTGGCACAGCCTCGGATGCGGCGATCGCGATGGAACTGGGGTGCGATGCGGTGCTGCTGAACTCGGCGATCGCGCATGCGAAGGATCCTATCCGCATGGCGAAGGCGATGAAGCTGGCGATCGAAGCGGGGAGGCAGGCGTTTCTCGCCGGGCGGATGCCGCGGCGGCTGGGGGCCGATCCGTCAAGTCCGCTGACAGGGCTGATACGATAGTCGCATTTCT
>DATJJM010000430.1:0-2771 GCA_035492535.1 Acetobacteraceae bacterium
GGCGTAACAAATTATAGGGGAGGAAAGGCATATGGCTGCCAAGGATGTTCGGTTCGGCGGTGATGCACGCCAGCGGATGCTGCGCGGTGTGGACATCCTCGCTGATGCGGTGAGGGTCACGCTCGGCCCTAAAGGGCGCAATGTGGTACTCGACAAGAGCTTCGGCGCGCCGCGGATCACCAAGGACGGCGTGACCGTCGCCAAGGAGATCGAGCTCACAGACAAGTTCGAGAACATGGGCGCCCAGATGGTGCGCGAAGTGGCCAGCAAGAGCAGCGACACGGCGGGTGACGGTACCACCACCGCCACCGTATTGGCCCACGCCATCGTGCGCGAGGGCGCCAAGGCCGTCGCGGCGGGCATGAACCCGATGGACTTGAAACGCGGCATCGACAAGGCCGTTACCGCGGTGGTGAAAGAACTCAAGTCTCGTACCCGTAAAATCACCACGCCGGCCGAGACCGCTCAGGTCGGCACCATCTCCGCCAACGGCGATACCGAAATCGGCAAGATGATTTCCGAGGCGATGCAGAAGGTCGGCAATGAGGGCGTCATCACGGTCGAGGAAGCCAAGGGCATCACGACCGACCTCGACGTCGTCGAGGGTATGCAGTTCGACCGCGGCTACGTCTCCCCGTATTTCGTCACGAATGCGGAGAAGATGATCGCGGAGTTGGACCAGGCCTACGTCCTGATCCACGAGAAGAAGCTGTCCAGCCTGCAGCCGCTGCTGCCGCTGCTGGAGAGCGTCGCGCAGTCCGGCCGTCCGCTGGTGATCATCGCCGAAGATGTCGAGGGCGAAGCACTGGCGACGTTGGTGGTGAACAAGCTGCGCGGCGGGCTGAAGGTCGCGGCGGTGAAGGCACCTGGCTTCGGTGATCGCCGCAAGGCGATGCTGGAAGACATCGCGATCCTGACCGGTGGCACGGTGATCAGCGAAGACCTGGGCATCAAGCTGGAGAACGTGAAGCTGAACGATCTCGGCACGGCCAAGAAGATCCTGATCGAGAAGGAAAACACCACGATCGTCGAGGGTGCCGGCAAGAAGACCGACATCCAGGGCCGTTGCAGCCAGATCCGCGCACAGATCGAGGAAACCACCTCGGACTACGACCGCGAGAAGTTGCAGGAGCGGCTGGCGAAGCTGGCCGGTGGCGTTGCCGTCATCCGCGTCGGTGGCAGCACCGAGGTCGAGGTAAAGGAGCGCAAGGACCGTGTGGAAGACGGTCTGCACGCCACGCGCGCGGCGGTCGAGGAAGGCATCGTTCCTGGGGGTGGTGTCGCGCTCGCGCGTGCGTCCCTGATCCTGTCCAAGCTGAAGGTCGACAACGATGATCAGCGCTTCGGGATCGAGATCATCCGCAAGGCTATCCAGACCCCGCTGCGCCAGATCGCCGAGAACGCCGGCGAGGACGGTGCGGTGGTCGCCGGCAAGACGCTGGAGAAGGACGAATACAACTTCGGCTTCGACGCGCAGACCGGCGAGTTCAAGGACCTGGTCAAGGCCGGCATCATCGACCCGACCAAGGTCGTACGCTCAGCGTTGCAGAATGCCGCATCGGTGGCAGGCCTGCTTGTGACAACCGAAGCGATGGTAGCTGAGAAGCCCGAGAAGAAGGACGTCCCAATGCCGGCGGGCGCTGGCATGGGTGGGATGGGAGATATGGGCTTCTGATCCGACAGTAAGCGCGGCGTCCCACGTCGGAGAAGCGATCGATGTGCAACCGCGCTCGTGCTGAATCATTGCGTGCGCATGTCGCAACCAGCGTGATCGGAAAATGCTCCATGTGGCGATCGGGCGCGTTCGGCGTTTCCCCGGCGGTGAAGAAGCCGCAGCCGATCATCGCATCCCCCCCCTGCAACCGCTGTCCCATCGAGGGCTTGTCCGGCAGCCGCCACTCGGCGAAGCCAGGTCGATCATCGCCCAATGTGCCGAAAGCCAGGAACGCGCCGTCGGGTCGGCCGGTCCGAGCATCGGCATCGCCGCGGGCACCGACAACAGCAGCGCCTGCAGTTCGGTGACCTGGGCTCATCGAGGCGAGAAATGTTGGGACGCACACGATGCCTGCTGGCCTTGTGCAGTGCGGCCGGGCTTTTGGCGTCCGACCGCATTAGACTACGGTTCCTTTGTCGTCCGGGCACGCTGCGGGGACTCCCAGCCGCCTTGAGACGAGAGGCATGTGAGTTCGGCGGACATGCGTATGTTATTTCGATGCGACGCATCGGACGTCATTGGCACAGGCCACGTCATGAGGTGCCTCGCGCTGGCTGTGGGCCTGCGATCACATGGCGTGGATTCCTTTTTCGTCTGCGCAGACCAGCCGGGCAACATGTCGCGGACAATCTCAGCACACGGCTTCCCGCTACGCCTGATCCGTCCCTGTTCGACGGAGTGGGATGATGCCCAAGCCACAATTGAGGCAGTAACTGACGCGCGGCCATTCGACTGGCTTGTCGTCGACAGTTACCTACTCGGTCGTCGGTTTGAGCAACATCTACACCGGAGCATCGGTCGTATCCTCGTCATCGACGATCTGCACGACCGCAGCCATCTCTGCGATCTTCTGGTCGACGCAAGTGCGGTCGAAGGCGATATCAGGCGGTATGCTTCACTTGTAGCACCGAGCACTATCTGCCTACTGGGCCAAAAGTACGCTCCACTGCGTCGGGCCTTCGTTGACGTTGCACGCGAAGATCGGGACTTTATGCAGGTTCGACGTGTGCTCGTATCGTATGGCGGGACCGATCCGCTGGAGATGACCAGCAAGGCC
>DATJJM010000431.1:0-4059 GCA_035492535.1 Acetobacteraceae bacterium
CTAGAGCGTGATGGCCGGAGGCGGGATCGCCGGAGGTCTGAATCGCGCGATCAAACATAGGAATTGAGCGTGATGGGTGAACCCGTCACGCTCTAACGACGGCGCGTCAGTCCACCACCGCCTGATAGGTCAGCACGCGGAGTTCGCGTCGGATCGGATAAGTCGATGAGGGCATGAGCTGGGTCAGCATGATCACCGCCATGTCTTCGACCGGGTCGATCCAGAACGCCGTGCTGGCCGCGCCACCCCAGGCACACTCGCCTGCCGAACCGAGGATCTGCGCGCGCGCCGGATCGAGTGTCACGGAGAAGCCCAGCCCGAAGCCGATGCCTTCGTAGGAAGACTCGGAGAACCGTGGCTGCCCCATCGCCGCCATGTCGCCGCGCAGATGATTGCTCATCATCAGCTCGACCGTCTTGCGCCCAAGCAGGCGCACGCCGTTCAGCTCGCCCTTGTTCAGCATCATCTGGCAGAAACGCATGTAGTCGCCGGCGGTCGAGGTAAGGCCCCCTCCTCCCGACGCGATCTGCCGCTCCTGGCCGAATATGCTCTTCTGCGGGTCGTCGATCAGCATCAACCTGCCGTCCGCCGTCCTTGTGTAGTTCGCCGCGAAGCGCGACAACTTGTCCGGCGGGACGTGAAAGCTCGTATCGACCATGCCAAGCGGTCCGGTGACCCGTTCGCGCAGGAACTCGGCAAACGGCTTGCCGGAGATCACGGCGACCAGATGCCCCAGCACATCGGTCGCGATGCTGTAGTTCCATTCCGCTCCCGGCTGCGCGATTAGCGGTATACCGGCCGCGATCTCCACCACCTCGCCCAGCGTCTTGTCCGAGGTCTGGAAATCGACGCCGCGATCGCGATACTGGGCATCGACCGGCGTCGCCTCCATGAACCCGTAGGTCAGCCCCGATGTGTGGGTGAGCAGGTCACGGAAGGTGATGTCGCGCTCCGCCGGCACCGTCTCGATCTTGCCCCGCATGCCGCCCGCCGCGACGCGAGAGCCCTTGAAGTACGGCAGGAAATTCGCGATCGGATCATCGAGCTGGAAGTGCCCTTCCTCGTACAGCATCATGATCGCCGTCGAGGTTAGCGGCTTGGTCATCGAATAGAAGCGATAGATGGTATCCGGGGCGACCCGCACCTCGCGTTTCACGTCCGCCATGCCGCAGGTGTTGAAATGAACGATCTTACCGTGGCGTGCGACCATCGTGAGCAGCCCGGGCAGTTTCCCGCTGTCCACCCACTGCTGCGCCCATGCATTCACCCGCGCCAGACGTTCCGACGACAGCCCGACGTCTTCCGGTTTTGCCTGCATCGCTTGCTCCTTCTGTTCAGGCCGTCGCCAGGCGCCGCGCGCCGCGGGCACGGCTCAGCAGAGCAATCGCAATACAGGCGTTCAGCAGGTTCCACAACGCGCCGTTGGCAAACGCCGCACGATAGGAACCGGTGACATCGAAGATCACGCCGGAAATCCAGCCGCCGAACGCCATGCCGAACAGCGTCGCCATGATGACGATGCCGAAACGCATGCCGGCCTCGCGTGCCGGCATATATTCGCGAATGATCATCGCGTAGCAGGGGATGATGCCACCCTGCACCAACCCGAACAGCGCGGAGATCGCGTAGAGCGGATAGAGTGCAGTGAATCCGAAATACAGCAGCAGCGCCAGCATCTGTCCGATCGAGCCGATCAGCAGCGTCGGCAGCCCGCCAAGCCTATCCGCGATGAAGCCGGAACCGACCCGGCTGACGATACCGAGGCCCAGCATCAGCGACAGCATCGCGGTGCCGCGCTCGAAACCGTACCCCAGATCACCGCAGTAAGCGACGATATGCACCTGCGGCATCGACATCGCCACGCAGCAGCAGAAGCCCGCCACCGCCAGAGTGGCCTGGAGTGCACCAGGCGACAGGCTGAGCGACGCTGAGGCAACGCTCGTCGTCACGGTGGTGGTGTGAACAGGCGGCCGCCGGCGCAGCAACAACGCCAGCGGGATCATGGTCACCGCGCACAGCACACCGATGCCGAACAGCGTTTGCCGCAATCCGGCAACTTGGACAAAGTGTTGCACGAGCGGCGGCCATACTGTGCCGGCCAGGTAATTGCCGGATGCCGCGATCGCGACGGCGATACCGCGTCGATGATTGAACCAGTGGGACACGTCCGCCACGATCGGCCCGAACGACGCTGCACCACCGAAAAACGCGATCAGCAGACCGTGCGCAAGCGCGAACTGCCACAGGCTGCTCGATTCAGCCGCCGCCACATACCCGATGCTGAGCGCGACCGCACCGATCAGCGTCGGCCACATGATGCCCCATCGATCGGCCATGCGTCCCATCATCACGCCGCCGATCGCGAACCCCACCATGGTCAGCGTGTAGGGCAGCGACGCGGTCGCACGATCGACGCCAAATTCCGCCTGCACCGCAGGCAGCATGACGACCACGGACCACAGGCTGATGCCACCGATGGTGCTCAATGCAACGCTGATCGCGAGACGCAGCCAGGCATACGCGGACTCTTGTTCCGCTACGGTCGGCACGGCTGGACTTTCCTTCCCGGTTCAGACGAACGCCGCCTCGCTCGCCGCCCTGGCCTCGCGCTGCAACCATTCGTACCAGGCCGTCATACCCTCTCCGGTGCGGGCAGACAGCCGCAGAACCGACATATCAGGATTGACCTCCCGCGCGCAGGCCAATGCGCGCTCAACATCGAAGTCCACATGCGCCAGCAGATCGATCTTGTTCAGCAGCATCAGCGACGCCGCGCGGAACATGTGGGGATACTTCAGCGGCTTGTCGTCGCCTTCGGTGACCGACAGCAGCACCACCTTGGCCCGCTCGCCCAGATCGAACATCGCCGGACACACCAAATTCCCAACGTTTTCGATCATCACGATGGACCGTGCGGGCGGCCGCAGCTCGTTCAGACCTCGCGCAACCTGATCGGCCTCCAGGTGGCAGCCGGTCCCCGTGTTCACCTGCACCACCGGTGCCCCCGCCGCGCGGATACGGTCACCGTCCAGCGCGGTGGCCTGATCACCCTCCAGGACGCCGATATTGGTCTGGCCATCCAGATCACGAATGGTCCGCTCGAGCAATGTGGTCTTGCCCGCCCCGGGCGCGCTGACAAGATTGATCGCCAAAATCTCGCGGCCAGCGAACCAGGCACGATTGCGCGCCGCCAGCGCGTCGTTCTTCGCCAGGATCCGCGTGTTCAGCTCCACGATCGTGGTGGCATGGCTGTGCTCATGATCATGATGATGCGGATGGCTGTGGCGCGTGCCATCGGCATGGACGTGCTCATGTTCCAGCTCCGGCTGCCCGCAACCGCAATGCCCGCACATCACGCAGCCTCCTCGATTTCTAGAGTCATGACGTGTAGCTCGTCACCATCGGTGCGCCTGATGTCGAGACGCGCGCCTTCCGCCAGCGTGCCCTGCGCGACCACGTCGAAGCAGAACTCGAGCGCTTCCGGCGAAACGCAGGACAGTCGTCCGACCTCCAGCGTGATCACATGCACACGCTGCCCCGATGCCGCCTTGCAGGCGATCGCAACGATCTCCTGGGTGAGAGCCAGCTCGTGCATCAGCAGATCCGAGGCAACTGATCGCCCACCAGCATATCGACGATCCGCTGCCCGCCGAGCACGGTGTGCATGACAACCTGGCCGGGGCGCCGTTCGACAATCTGCCCGATGCGACAGGCGCCAGTGCCAAGCGGGTGCTGACGCATTGCTGCCAACGCACGTTGCACTTCATCAGGTGGAACGACAGCAACCAGCCGTCCCTCGTTCGCCAGATAGAGCGGATCCAACCCAAGGATTTCACAGAATCCCTTCACCGCCTCGCGCAGCGGCACTGCGGTCTCATTGAGTTCGATACCGCACCGCGCGGCTAACGCGATCTCGTTCAGCACTGTCGCCACACCACCGCGAGTCGCGTCACGCATGAAGCGCGTGTTGGGCGCGGCTGCCAGCAGCGTTTCCACCAGCCCATGCAGCGCGGCACAATCACTGTCGATGGGGGCGTCCAACGCGAGGTCGCCGCGCGC
>DATJJM010000432.1:0-8864 GCA_035492535.1 Acetobacteraceae bacterium
GTACTTTGTTGAGCAGCGCGGCAAGAAGATGGTCTGCGCGATGTATCAGGACACCGACTTTGGCAAGGACGTGCTGGCTGGCGTGGTGGCGCAGCTCGAGGCCGAGCACCTGAAGCTGATCGCCACCACGGGGCACAAGCCGACGGACACGGATTTTACCGCCAACCTGAGCAAGCTGCGCGATGCGGGCTGCGACCTGATCACCATGGGCACCATCGTACGCGACAGCACGCTGATAATCTCGACGACGAAGAAGATGGGCTGGAATGTCGATCTGCTTGGTCAGGTCGCATCGTACGACACGGCGGTGGCGACGGCGCCGGGCGGCGTGGGTGAAGGGTTCTACTCAATGACCCCGGCGTTGTACGCGTATCCCGATGATCCGCGCCCGGCGGTGGCGGATTTCGCCAAGCGCTACAAAGCGAAGTACGGCATCGATCCGAATTTCCTCGGCGAGACCGGCTACACCACGGCGCAGATAATCCTGGAAGCGCTGAAGCGAGCTGGACGCGACTTGAATGTGGATACGCTCACCAAGGCGATGGAGAGCATCCACGATTTCCACGACATCTTCGGCAACTCGTTCAGCTTCGGTCCGGATCAGCACCACGGTGCGACCAGTGCTTATCTGGCGGTGGTGAAGGATGGCCGCTGGGTGCCGGTGGTTGATCACGCTCTGGCTTACTGAGCGGCAAGCAAGACCAGGGGAGCGCTGCTCCCCTGAAACCCCTCGCCAAAGGCAGAGCCTTTGGAATCCATCCTGTCTGTCTTCGGGAGGGGCCTTCTGAACGGTTGCGAGGTCTGGGAAAGGCCCCTCCCAAAGACAGACAGAACGGGGTTCTAAGGGCTCCGCCCTTAGTGGGGGTTCCGAGGGGGCAAAGCCCCCTTGGCCTTCCCTGCGCTCAGAAGAATCCGTCGAACCAGGTCAGCAACGCAGTGGGGTTCTCCTCGGCGATGTAATGGCCTGACTCAATGGCGCCGCCGATCAAGTCGTTCGCGCAGTACTGACGCCAGATCGCCAGCACGTCGTAGGTCTTCTCGACCTTCCCCTGCTTGCCCCACACTGCCAGCAGCGGACAGCGGATCTTTTCGCTGGCACTGCGGCTGGCGCGGTCGTGCACAAGATCGATGCTGATGGCGGCGCGATAGTCCTCACAGATGCCGCGCACGGTTTCCGGGATGCGCACGGCGGCGAGATAGTCCGCCAGCGCGTCGGGATGGAACAGGTCGGCGCGATCCGGATTGCGATTGGTGTGCTGGCGCCACCATTCCTCGGGCGCCTTGTTGATCAGCCATTCAGGGAACGGATGTGGCTGCGCCAGCCAGAACCAGTGGTAGTGGTTCATTGCGTAGGTCATGTCGGCGCGCTCGAAAGCCTCGATCGTCGGCACGATGTCGAGCGTCGCCAGCTTCTCGACGCGGTCGGGGTAGTCAAGCGCAATCCGGTGCGACAGGCGGCCGCCGCGGTCGTGGCCAGCGAGCAGGAAACGCTTATGGCTGAAATGGTCCATGACCTCGATCATGTCCTTCGCCATCTCGCGCTTCGAATACGGCATGTGATCTGCCGTCGCGGGCGGTTTGTGCGAGAAGCCGTAGCCGCGCAGGTCGGGGCAGATCACGGTGAAGCGCCGGGCCAGGGTGGGCGCGACAAGATGCCACATCGCGTGGGTCTGCGGATTGCCGTGCAGTAGCAGCAAGGGCGGGCCGGAGCCGCCGTGGCGCAGCCGGATGCTGCCGCCGGACACCTTGACCTCGGCCAGCGAGAAGCCTTCGAAGAACATGCTCACTCCTCTCCACGGATCCGTTCGAACGCGAGCACGTTGAACCCTTGCCCGACAGCGCGCCAGCATGGGTTGTCGAAGGCCGCACGCATGTGGGGGAGTGTGGCGCGACTGTCAGAGTCCTGGCCGAGCAATGCCAGCACAACGCGTTGTGCATTGCCGGTGCGCGCCAGGATCTGCGTTGGCGTATCATCGGGACGGATGACCAGAAGGCGGAGCGTTGGCGGCGCCTCGCGCGCGACGGCGCCGACGATGCCGACGCCATCGTTGCCGTGTGGCACCAGCACGATGCCGTTGCGTGCGAGGGCGGCTGCGGCGAGGGCGGTCGCGCGTGCGGGCTGCATCGTCTCGGCGCGCGTCATCAGGCCGATGAGCGAAAGCGCCTGTAGGGCGAGGATTGCATAAACCGGGCGGCGTGGCAGGACCGATGCGAGCATCAACCCAATAAACGGCGTGGCGAATGCCAGATAGCGTAGTTCGATCGGCGTGTTGTCGAAGGCCAGGCCGAGCAGCAGCAGCCCGGCCGGTGGCGCGATCGCGCAGAGTGCAAGCAGCGGATGGATGCGGCGCCAGCGGAAAAGCGCGAACAATGAGAGCGTAAGGGTGAAGGCGGCTATGGCCGCCGCGACCACATAGCTCCCTACGCCCGTGACGTAGAGCGGCAGACCGCCGAAGACTGCTGCCACCGTGTAGCGCATGAGCCGTGAGGCGCTCGATGTGAGGCTGAATGGCTCGAACTGCGCAATCCGGCTGCCGTGCTGCGCGACATAGAACCAAAGATCGGCTGGCAACAGGGCGAGGAAGCCGAGTGCGGCCCACGGCCAGGACCGCCGGCGTGCGAGCTGGGCCCAAAGCAACGCAGCGCAGCCAATGAATGCCGCAAGGTAGTTGGTGAAAGTCGCGGCGCCCAGCAGGAGTCCGGCACAGAATGCCTTGCGTCGACATTGCGGCGAGGGCAGTAGGAGTGCGATGCCAGCCAGGTTCAGCAACTGTGCCTGCGCGAAGCCGCGCGCAACGACATCTGTATAGACGAAACCATAACAGCCCAGGGTGACCAGCACGGCCGTGACAACCGGCGCCGATGTCTGCCGTGCGATGATGGCGACGACGCCGAGAGCCGCCACGCCGCATAGGACGGACAGCAGGCGTGCGGTGAGCAGGCCATCCCCGAACAGCCACCGCCACGTGGCCGCAATCCAGAAATAGAGCGGCGGATGCACATCGGTGGCTCGCAGATCATGGGCGATGGCGGCCAGGCTGGCGTGGCCGTTCTGCAGAGCCTGCACCTCGCCCGCGGTGACCACGCCGGACGGCCAGACGGGACGCGCTGTACCGCCGGTGAGGAACAGCGTGTATTGCTCGTCGTACTCGGCGCCGCGGAGGCAAGAGGCAGCGACGAGGAGAGCGGTGGCAAGGAGCAGAACGCCAGCAATCTTTCCGCCGGGCACGAGCGTATTCACCGGACATTAGGGAGCGCGGTCTATCGCAGCAGGATGCCAAGGATTGGTTACTGCATGCTGCTTGCGCTGGCCTTGATGGCCGGACACGCGTCGGCCGAGCCGCCTGCGGCGCTCCGCCGGGGGGTGAACATCACCAATTGGTTCCGGTATCCGCAGAGCCGCGACCCTGCTGCACTGCGCGCCTACCTCGACGACGCAGCGATGGAGCGGTTGCGAGGGGCTGGCTTCACGTTCGTCCGGCTGGCGGTACAGTCGGATCTGCTGGACCAGCCGGGGCCGTTGGCTGATGCCATTCGCCGGCTGGAACGGCACGGACTCGTCGTGGTGGTGGCGCTGTTCCCCGCTGGGTGGCAGCCGGAGGAACAGCCGGATCGTCTGCTGGCGTCGTGGCGCACGCTGGCACCGCTGCTGCGCACGTTCGATCCGTCGCGGACGGTGCCGGAGGTGGTGAATGAGCCGGTTTTCGCCGGCAACGGCGCCGCGTGGGCGGCATTGCAACATGACACGCTCATGGTGATCCGCGGCGCTCTGCCAACCAACCAGATCGTCCTGACCGGTGCCGACTGGGGGAGCGTACGCGGGCTGCTGGCACTGAAGCCGGAAAACGATCCGAACGTGGTCTACAGCTTCCACTTCTATGATCCGACGGAATTCACGTCGCTTGGGGCCTATCGTACGGGGTTGGACCGAGAGGCGATGGCCCGGCTGCCGTTCCCGGCGTCAGATCCAGCAGAATGTGAGGCGAGGGCTGGCGCCGCTAAGGATCAGCAGACTGCCGAGGTTATCCGGTACTACTGCTCGCTTCGCTGGGACGCGGCGATGCTGGCCGCGCAGATCGCCAAGGCAGGCGAATGGGCACGACGCAACCACGCGAACGTGATCGCGGGGGAGTTCGGCGCATCGGTCCGATTGCAGCCGGACGCCCGGATGACCTGGCTGACGGCGGTGCGGACGGCATGCGAACAGCAGGGCTTCGGCTGGGCGCTCTGGGGTTACGACGATTCGATGGGGTTTGCGGCGCATCCTCCGGCAGCGTATCGGTATGGTATCGGAATATTAAGGGCGCTTGGGATGCTTGATTCTCTCGTCGGACAATAGCTGCAAGCAGAGGAATCCCGGTGCGAAAGTCGAATCGGCGGCGTCAGCGTCCGATCGATCAGTCCGGAAAAGAAAAAGCCCCCGGTTCATGACCGGGGGCAAGTAAACAGGGAGGCTTCACGTCTGGGAGACGCAGGGGTCATAGACCCCCTTCCGGCCCCGAAGGGTCGGAAAACTGACGGCCACGCCGTCGTATTCGATGAGTTAACTTTAAGAGTGACCTGCAAACGGCGCCAACGCCAATTCCCGGATGCCGCCATGCTCTCAGCGCATGACCGGTTAAGTCGCCAACGTTTAACGCATTGGTAACGGTGTCGAGACGGCTAGATTAATGAACTTGAGCGAGTCGTGCGAGCAGGAAGTCGCGAAACACGGCTACCCGCTTCGAATTGCGCAACTCTTCCGGGTAAACAAAGTAAACGTCGACCTTCGGACCCTTCAGTTCCGGCAGGATTCGCACGAGGTCCGGATTTTCGTTCACGACATAATCGGGAAGCGCGCCAATCCCGAGCCCTGAACGAATCGCCAGCAAGACCGCCTGGGTGCTGTTCACCTCGAGCAGCGCGCGCCGTGGATTGCCGGGCCGGCGCCCGACCTCGGCCAGCCAGTTGACTTCGGGGACCGGCGGGTGGTGGCTGCCGAACAGGATCAGCTTGTGGGCGTCCAGGTCCTCGGGCCGCTGTGGCACTCCCTGCTGCTTCAGGTAGTCGGGCGAGGCACAGACATGCCATTGCAGCGTGAGCAGGTGCCGCTGCACGAGGTCTGGCTGCTTAGGCGGGTGCATGCGAATCGCCACATCCGCCTCGCGCATGGCGAGGTCGAGCTCGGCGTCATCCAGCAGCAGTGAGACCGAGACGTCGGGATACATCGCGAGGAACTCGTGCAGCCGCGGCGCCAGCCAGATTGAGCCGTATGCGTGCGTGGTGGTCACCTTCAGTCGGCCGGCCGGCTTCTCCTTGCTCTCGGTCAGCAGGGCCTCGGTGATCGCCAGCTTGGCGAAGACCTCGCGAACGGTGCGGTTCAACGCCTCGCCCTGCTCGGTCAGGATCAGGCCGCGCGCGTGGCGGTGGAACAGCGGCACCTGCAAGGCTTCCTCGAGCGCCGAAATCTGGCGCGACACCGCGGACTGGCTGAGGTTCAGCGTGTCGCCGGCATGGGTGAAGCTGCCGGCCTCGGCCACAGCATGGAACACCCGCAACTTGTCCCAGTCGATCACTCGCGCTCTCCCATCCACCGCTCCGGATCATCGGTGGTGTCCCGCAAAGCCTACCCTGGTGCCTGTCGTTGCCGTCTCGTTACTCGGTCGGCCCCTGGAATGGCAAAGAATGTTCCAGGGCCCGGCTGGTCGCGATTGGACCTTTTGGCGGGATCCAGACTAGTCCGCGGCGAGCGCCGGTGTCACCGTCCGAGTTGCAAGCCATTTCTCCGCCTCGAGCGCTGCCATGCAGCCTGACCCTGCCGCGGTGACTGCCTGGCGGAAGATTTTGTCCTGAACATCGCCGGCGGCGAACACGCCTTCGACCGACGTGCGGGTGCTGCCCGGCTGGGTGTGGATGTAGCCCTCGCCGTCCATCGCGACCTGTCCGGCGAAGATCGCCGTGTTGGGCGTATGACCGATGGCGATGAACACGCCGTCGAACGGGTGGCTGCTGGTTGCGCCGGTCTTCTGGTTGAGGAGCCGGACGCCGGTGACGACTTCGGGGGTGCCGCCGCCCTCGATCTCCTGGACCACGCTGTCCCAGATCACGCTGATCTTCGGATTGGCGAACAGGCGCTGCTGGAGGATCTTTTCCGCACGCAGTGCGTCCCGGCGGTGGATCAGGGTGACGCTATCGGCATGGTGGGTGAGGTAGAGCGCTTCCTCGACCGCCGTGTTGCCTCCGCCGATCACAGCGACACGCTTGCCGCGGTAGAAGAAGCCGTCGCAGGTGGCGCAGGCGGAGACGCCGCGGCCTTGCAGCCGTTCCTCCGAGTCGATGTCGAGCCAGCGAGCCTGGGCGCCGGTGGCGAGCACGACCGAGTCGGCGAGGAAGGTGTCACCCGAGTCGCTCACGGCCTGGAAGGGCCAGGTCGAGAAATCGACGCGGGTGACGAGATCTTCGACGATTTGCGTGCCGACATGTTTCGCCTGGGCGGCCATCTGCTCCATCAGCCAGGGGCCCTGGATGACGTCGGCGAATCCTGGATAGTTCTCCACATCGGTGGTGATCGTGAGCTGGCCGCCTGCTTGGAGCCCGGCCACCAGGATCGGCGACAGACTGGCCCGCGCGGCGTAGATCGCCGCCGTGTAGCCGGCGGGGCCAGAGCCGATGATCAGGACACGCGTGCGATGGGTTTCAGGCATGGCGATTCCTGTCGAAAGGGAGAGATCATTATAGGAAAGGTCCCCCTGGAGTTCACGGGGACATCCGGGAGATGCATGGGTGCCCACTTGCGGCCACCGTACCCTGCAATATCATTGCTCCGCCACGCCGTCCCCGGAAATGTCACACTCAGAACAGCGCCAGAAGCGCCCGGTGCAATCCAGCGTATGAAGAAGCCCAATGGTGAACCTGCGGTACTTGATGCCATCGACCGCCGTATCCTTGCGGAATTGCAGGCCGATGGCCGGATGACCAACGTCGAACTGGCGCGCCGCGCGGGCATTTCCGCCCCACCGTGTCTGCGCCGTGTGCGCCGCCTGGAGGAGGCGGGGATCATCCGCGGCTACCATGCCGATCCCGACCCGCAAAAGCTTGGGTGGGAGATCACGGTGTTTGCCATTGTCGGCCTGGACAGTCAGAAGGAGGCGGTACTGTCCGCGTTCGAGCAGCTCGTGGCAGGTTGGCCGGAGGTGCGCGAGTGCCACATGATTCGCGGTGGCGGCGATTTCCTGCTCAAGCTGGTGGCGCGCGACACCGCGCATGAGAACCAGCTCACCCAGAGGCTCACCGGATCGCCCACCGTCACACGCGTGCAGACGTTGCAGACGATCCGCACCAGCCGCAGCCTCGCGGGCGTGCCGCTGTAGAGCCCGTTCGTGTCCATTGGCGCATGGCCAAGGGGGCTTTGCCCCCTTGGAACCCCCACTAAGGGCGGAGCCCTTAGAACCCGGTTTGTCTGTCGTTTGGAGGGGGCCTTCCGGGACCTTGCCAGGTCCGGTTTGGCCCCCTCCAAATGACAGACAGGATGGTTTCCAAAGGCTACGCCTTTGGCGAGGGGTCCAGGGGAGCAGAGCTCCCCTGGCCGTCCGCCGGGGGCGCGTCGACGTTGACCGTTGTGGTGCCATGTTACAATGAGCGCCCCAACGTCGCCCCCTTGGTCAACCGGCTGGACGCTGCACTCCGCGGCATCGCGTGGGAGGTGGTGTTCGTTGACGACAACAGCCCCGATGGCACGGCAGGCGAGGTGCGGCGCATCGCGCAGACTGACACGCGCGTTCGCTGCATCCGGCGGATCGGACGCCGCGGCCTGGCGTCGGCGGTGATCGAAGGAGCGCTGTCGTCCTCGGCACATTATGTGGCGGTGATGGATGGCGACCTGCAGCACGACGAGACCCGGCTGCCGGAGATGCTGACCGACCTGCAAAGCGGCCAGTACGATCTCGCCGTCGGCAGCCGCCATGTTGCAGGCGGAGATGATGCCGGCCTGTCCGGCCGCTGGCGCCACCTGTTGTCGAATGGCGGGATCAGGCTGGCGCAGATGTTCCTGCCGATACAGCTCAGCGATCCGATGAGCGGCTTCTTCATGCTGCCGCGCCCGTTGTTCGAGGAATTGGCGGCAGGCCTCACGGGGCAAGGCTTCAAGATCCTGCTGGATCTGGCGCTCAGCGCGCCGGCGCCGTTGCGGGTGATCGAAGTGCCGTTCGTGTTCCATGAAAGGGTTGCCGGCGAGAGCAAGCTGGATGCGTTGGTGCTGACGCAGTTCGCCGGGTTGCTGCTGGACAAGGTGTTCGGCGGACTGTTGCCATTGCGGTTTATCTCCTTCGGTCTGGTGGGCGCGCTGGGTGTCCTGGTGAACCTGGCCGTGCTTGGGATCGTGTTGCAGATCCCTGGAACCGGCTTCGAACCGGCGCAGGCAGCCGGCACGATTGTCGCGATGGTTTTCAATTTCGTGCTGAACAACGAGATCACCTACCGCGACCAACGATTGCGCGGTCCCCGTCTGTGGCGGGGCCTGCTGCTCTTCATGCTGGTGTGTGGCGTGGGCGCGATCGCCAATATCGGCATCGCTAAGACGCTGTACGACACGCATACCAATTGGACGATCGCCGGCGCTGTCGGCGCGGTCATCGGTGTCGTGTGGAACTATGCGGTATCCGCCACGCTGGTATGGCGTGCCAGATGACCGAGGCTACCGCTCCCCTTGCAGGGGAGGACGTGGCGAAGGGCACCATGCCGACGCGGGCCTGGCCTGTTCCCTTGCTTCTCGCCACTCTCTTCGTAGTGACGCTGCTTCGCCTTGGCATGGCAGCAACGGTGCCGCTGGCACCGGATGAGGCGTATTACTGGGTGTGGTCGCACGCGTTGGCGCCTGGCTACCCGGA
>DATJJM010000433.1:0-6545 GCA_035492535.1 Acetobacteraceae bacterium
TCCGCGGCGTCGCCCCCACGATCGCGATCGAGCGCGGGTTGAGCATCTTGTGGATCGACGCCAGCTGCGGTCCTGTCCAGAACTCCATGACACCCCCTGAAAGGAACGTGGTCCGGCTGCCCAGCAAGCCTGCGCTCTACAAAGGGGGGCTGCCATCGGCGCGGTTGTATGCTCTCGCACCCAAACGACACCGGCGCTGGGCAGGACGTCAGTCTGATGGCTTACCGGTGAGGGCAATATTCGAGTTTGGTTCACGAAGATCAGTGCCGAATCCAATCCCGCTTCCCTACTTCACCTCCGAGACGAGGACATCGCCGACCATCACTTCTGGCATTCCACGGGCAAGCTCCAACACATTGTGTCTCACCCAGTCGGCGGCTTTCGTGTTGGACGTCAGCGCCGCATCGGCACTATCAAACATGCTGACGGTGATCACGACGTCCTCGCCACCATCGGCCAAATAATATCCCTGGAACCCTTCAAGTTCGCGCATCAATGGCACAAAGCCCTCTTGCACACGTCGCGCCCACTCCGCAGTGGAACCGCGCCGCACACGATACCTTCTGACGGCGACGAACATTTCCTGTCCCCCCAGCCAGCATCAACAGGCACCCATTCTATCCGAGTTGCTGGTCGGCTTCGACTCTCCTGATACCGCAGGGCGGCTGGGGGCTCAGGGTGTCTTGCGCTCGCTCGGTCAGATGACGGCCGTCGACGTCTTCTAGGGCATGAGCGCACAGCCAGCACTGTTGCAGAATGCCGGCCGTAAGCGAACCGATTGCTGGCTGGAGCTTGCCGCGCCTTAGACCCGGCCAGCCGTAGACAGCAGAGGGGGCTGGAAACCCGGCAGCATCTTGAACGGCATCGGACAGTGACCGACACTCCCAAATCTAGTCCAAGGAGCCTCCAACCATGCTGAACGCAGCAATGCTCTTGGCGGATGAAATGGGTCAGCGGCTCTCCACCGCATTTGTCCGTAGTTTTGGTGGCGCCAATCCGCGCGTTACAGCGGCCGTCAACGAGGCAGCACGTCTGGTGATCGAAAGGCTCGCAACCAGCGATGCTCTTTATCACAACGCGGAGCACACCGCGTTGGTAACGCTGGTAGCCCAAGACATCGTGCGCGGGATTCGTCTGAATCGGAATGTAACTGAGGACGATTGGCTGCACTTCATTATCGCTGCCCTGACACACGACGTCGGTTACCTGCGGGGGGTGTGTCCTGGCGATAGCGCAGACCGGCAAGTGATCGACGCTGCAGGCAACACTATCCTCATACCTCGTGGCGCCTCGGACGCCTACCTGGCGCCTTATCATGTGTTTCGTTCCAAGGCCGTTGTGATCGGGCGTTTTGCAGACCATCCATTCATCGACGGCGAGCGTATCGCACGTGCTATCGAGCTGACCCGCTTTCCGATACCGGACGACGACGACCACGCGGAGACCGATACGGAGGCAGGACTGCTTCGCGCCGCTGACCTCATCGGTCAACTCGCCGACCCATTGTATCCCCGTAAGATCAATGCGCTTTTCCACGAGTTTGCCGAAACCGGCGTGAACGCGAAGCTTGGCTATTCAAGCCCGGCTGACGTGGCCCAACGATACCCCGCCTTCTTTTGGAACAAAGTTGAACCGTATATCCGGGATGCCAGACGCCATTTGGAACAGACGGTAGAGGGGCGCCAGTGGCTCGCCCAACTCTACAGCAACGTGTTCGCTATGGAACATAACCAGCAAGGTATGGGGCCTCAGCTGTCCACGTGAGCAGAAGGCGGCCCGGAGACAAGACATGTTCCGGTCCGGCCGATTGTACCATCGCGCGGTCTCAGAACAGTGCCCACAGATCCTCTTTGGACGCCAATTCGTCGCTTGCTCCATCGAATATGATACGGCCTGACTTCAGCACGATGGCACGGGTCACGATCTTCAGCGTGGCAGGAATGTTCTGCTCCACCACCACGATCGTCGTGCTGGACTGCTGATTGACCGCGGCGAGGCTCGCCATCACATCGCGCACAATCACCGGCGCCAATCCGGTTGAAGGTTCATCCAGCAACAGGATCGACGGCTTGGTCATCAGTGCCATGCCCAACGCCAGGATCTGCTGCTGCCCGCCGGACAGCGAGCCGGCGATCTGTGCGCCGCGCTCCGCCAGGATCGGAAACAACCGATGCACATCCCGCAGCGCCTCACCGTCATGCTTGAGGCCTGCGATCGCGAGGTTCTGCCGCACAGTGAGATGGCGGAACACGTTGTGGCCCTGCGGCACGAACCCGATGCCACGCCGCACATTGAGGTATACTCCACCGGGAACGATCGCCGTATCGCGGTAGGTCACGCTGCCCTGCACGCCGGGGACGTCACCAACGCTGCATTTCAGCAGCGTCGTCTTGCCCGCACCATTGTGCCCGAAGATCGCGACCGCCTCGCCTTCATTCACGGTGAACGATACGTCGCGCAGCACCGGCAAGCCGCCATATCCCGCATGCACGTTGCGATAGGTCAGCACGCGCTACACCCCGAAATACAGTTCGGTCAGCGCCTTGCTGGCCAGCAACTCGTGCACCGAGCCGGTTTGCAGGATGCGTCCCTGCGCCATGAACACGGCGCGCGTGCACAGATCCTTGATGAACGAGACGTTGTGCTCCACCACGCAGACGGCACGGCCGGATGCGGCCTCCTCGCGCACGATGCGCTGCATCGTTTCGTAGGCGGCGCCCTCGACACCGGCCATCGGCTCGTCAAGCAACAGCAGTGCGCCGTCGTTCATCAGCGTGCGTGCCAGGCCCACCAGCTTCTGATGGCCAAACGGCAGGTCCGTCACCATCGTGTCCGCAGCCTGTGCGAGGTCCATGCGCGCCAAGATTGCCATGCCCCGCGCGCGCATCTCTGCTTCGGCGCGACGGATCGCAGTGCGGCCGAACGCCAGGAGCAGCGCCGACTCACCGGGATAGTCGCGTGGCGCGATCAGCAGATTCTCTATCACGCTCATCGAGGTGAACAGCAGCATGTTCTGCCATGTCCGGGCGATGCCACGACGCGCCCGCCGGTACAGCGGCATCCCGTCGATCGGTGCACCTTGCAGCATGATGCGTCCCGCGTCGGGCCGCACCACGCCGGAGATCAGGTTGAACAGGGAAGTCTTGCCCGCGCCATTCGGACCGATCAGTCCGAGGATTTCACCGGCATCGATCGACAGGCTGACATCATCGGCAACGACGATGCCGCCGAATGCCTTGCAGACGCCGGTGAGGCGCAGGATTTCGGTCATGCGCCTTCGCCGCTGTGGTCGTGCACGCCGAGGGCCGCCGGCATTGCACCACGGCCTGATGCACCGATCAGGCCGGAGGGACGCAGGAACAGGAACACCAGCACAAGGCCGGTGAAGATGATGCCCTGCGCCGGTGCCATGATGGCGGGCGGCAGATCGAGGAAGGTGATCGCCTGGGGCACGGCGAGCAGCAGCGCGGCACCGACCACCGGCCCCCAGGTGGTGCCCATGCCGCCCAGCACCACCATGGTCAGGATCGCCGCCGATTGCAGCACGTCGAACTGCTCGGGGCTGAGATACTGGTAATAGAAGGCGTACAACCCACCGGCGATACCGGCGATACCGCAGCCGATGGCGAACAGCACGATCTTCAGGTTCATTGCGTTGCGCCCGAGCGCCGTGAAGGCCAGCTCTTCGTCACGCATGGCAGTGATCGCGCGGCCATAGGGCCCGCGCACGATCCAGGCAATGAATGCCACGGTCACCGCCGCGGCTGCGCCGCAGATCGCCAGATAGGCCGGCGTCCGCGCCGCACCCGTGATCGTGGCGGGAATGTCGGTCAGTCCACCCGGTCCGCCGGTCCATTCGAAGTTGCGGATCATCTGTAGCAGCCCGAGTTGGAAACCCAGGCTGGCGATCAGCAGGTAATCGCCGGATACACGCAGCGAGGAGGCAGCCAGCAATACCGACGCTGCGATCGCCACAACGGCGCCGGCAGCGATGCACAGTGGTGCGGACAGGCCGGTGTGGATCGCCAGCAAACCCGCGGTATAGGCGCCGAGTGCAAAGAAGATCGGATGCGCCACGGTGGCGAGCCCGCCATAGCCGATCACCAGATTGTAGCTCGATGCCAGGATGACGAAGATCGCGATCATCACCGCGACCGACATGAAATATTCCATCGCCCCTCAGCCCGGTTGCGCGGCGTGCAGCCGGAGGCGCCGGCGCGGCAGATGGATGCCGCGCGGAAACACGACAATCGCGACGAACAGGAAGCCGTAGATCAACAGGTTCTGCCAGCGCGAACCGATCACAAGCACCGAATAACTCTGGATCAGCGCCAGCACCAGCGAGGCCAGTCCCCCCATGAATACGCGCCCCATCCCGCCCAGCAGCGTGCCGATGACCGCTGTGAGGATCAGCTCCATCGAGCTGTTAGGCGTGATCCCGCTCCGCGCGCCGAACAGGTACATCGCCAGCGTGATCAGCACGGCGGCGATCGCCGCGGTCACGCAATAAGCCCGTCTTGCACTAATGCCGTACAGCTCTGCTAGCCTGGCATTGTCGGCCACCGCGATCAGGAACTGGCCGTCGTTACTCAAACGCAGGAACAATTGCAGCGCAACGAGCGCGCCTACGGTGATGCCGACGGCCCACAGGTCCCACTCGCCGATGGCAATCCCGCCGACGATGTGCACCGGAGACAGGATGCTGGGGAACAGGGTTTGCGGCTCGGTACCGAACAGCAGCGTCAGGATGTAAATGATCAGTTCGGCGAGGATCAGCGTGAAGATGAAAAAGGTGAGGTTGCCGGAGTTGCGTGCGCGCAGCACATCGAGGCCCCATACCTCGGTCGCAATGCCTGATGCTCCGGCAAGCGCGGCAGCCACTGGCAGGGCGGCGAACAGTGGCTGGCCCAGATCGTTGAGCAGGAAGTACATTGCGTAGAAGGCGATGCCCATTGTGCCGGCCTGGGCAAAGTTCCACAGGCCGGTCACCTTTTGCGTCAGTGAGAATGCGACGGTCAACAGTACGTAGGACGACGCGGTGACCGCCCCGGTCCATAGGATCTGCAGCAGGACGATCGGATCGGTCACGTGGCTTGCCGGCTCATGACTCTATCTTGGCCATCGGCACGAACTTGCCATTCTCTACCGTGAGCAGATAGACCGGCTTGTTTACGTGATGGCCATCGACGATCGTCTTGCCCGTCAGCGGTCCATTGAATTCGCGGATCGCCAGCAACGCGTCGCGCAATGTGTCGCCGGTCGGCTCCTGGTTCTTGTCGAGCACGTACTTGTATAGCTTCGCTGCGATCAGCACCGAATCGTAATTGTATTGCAGATAGGGCAGCCCGTTGGGCGGCCGCTTCACCTCGTTGTTCCAGCGCTCAAGGAAGCCGGGCAGGTTCTTGTTGTCGTCGACGCCGGGTGCCAGGGAGGTGACGATGAAGCCCTCCGCCGCCGGACCAAGCTGTGCCAGCAGTTTCGGATTGTAGCCGGCGGAATACGATGACACGCGCTGCGTCATGCCCAGTTGCCGCATCTGCGCGATGATCAGGGGGGTATCGACCAGCAGCCCGTGCACATGCACCATGTCTGGATTGGCCGCGCGCATCTTCAGCAGCATGCCGGAGAACTCGGTGGCCTTGGGATCGTAAGCCTCGAACAGCACGATCTGCCCGCCGGCGCCTTCGAACGTGGTTTTGTACAGCTTGGCCGCGTCGATGCCGGTCTCGTTGTTGATGAAGACCACCGCGGCGCGGCGCTTGCCGAGCTTGTCGTAGGTATATTTCGCCAGCGCAGTGACATCCACCTCGGCCAGCGGGAACAGCGTATAGACATAGTCGCCCAGCTTGGCGATGTCCGGCGCGTTGGCGCCAACCGACAGCTCCAGCACCTTCTCGCGGTTGGCCACCGGTGCCTGCGCCTTTACCACCGCGCTCCAGGCGGTGATGAACATCGGGATCTTGTCGATGGTCGCCAGCCGGTTGGCCGCATTGATGCCGAGTTGCGGCGATGCCTGCGTGTCGATCACCACCAGTTCCAGAGGATGGCCATTGATGCCGCCCTGGTCATTCACGTCCTTGGCTGCCATGCGCATGGCAGTGACGAAGTCGGCGCCGTAGCCGGCCTCGGAGCCCGTCAGCGGCTCGGTGATGCCGAGTTTCAGCGGCTCCTTGCCCTGTGCCGCGGCGCGGCCGGCGAAGGCGCCAGCCAGCCCCACGCCCGCGCCCTGTAGCAGCGCGCGGCGCGCGACGTTCTTTGTGATCATTTCGGTTCCCCCAGTGAGCCTACCCGTTGGTAGCTTACCTATCCCGGCGCGGCGGGGGCGTCTATGGCGCCGGCTTCGCCTTCCGCCCGCGGCTCCCGGTCCGCCCAGTGACCAGCCGCATGGTCGTTTGCAGCGTGGTGGTGGGAACCAGCTGGATCAGCGGCCAGCCGCGTTCGGTGAGCACCACGCACATGCCGGCCAGCGCGGCGTCCTTCACCTTGCCCCAGCGATTGAGTGCCGTCTCGGTGGGAATCCACAGCACGCCGTCGGGTCCCGGACG
>DATJJM010000434.1:0-5179 GCA_035492535.1 Acetobacteraceae bacterium
GATACGCAGAAGAAGCTGGGCGATCTCTTCGTCCATCTTGGCCGTGTCGAGAGCGGTACGGCGCAGGTTGGCGCGGCCGTGCTGGCGGACGTGGACCATGCACGGCGGACGACGATACGGGCGCATCATTCGGCGACGCATTTGCTGCATGAGGCCCTGCGCCGGCGACTCGGCACGCATGTGACGCAGAAGGGCAGCCTGAACGCGCCGGATCGGTTGCGGTTCGACGTGTCACAGCCCCGGCCGATGACGGCGGACGACATTGCCTGGGTGGAAGCCGAAGTGAACGCGCGCGTCCGCGAGAACACCGAGGTGACGACGCGCCTGATGACGCCCGAGGCCGCGGTGGAGCTCGGTGCGATGGCGCTGTTCGGCGAGAAGTACGGCGAGGAAGTGCGCGTGGTTTCGATGGGTGCGGGCGAAGGCAACAAGGCCGCGTACTCGATCGAGCTGTGCGGCGGCACGCATGTGCGGCGCACCGGCGATATCGGTTACTTCAAGATTCTGTCGGAGAGCGCGGTCGCGGCTGGTGTGCGCCGGATCGAGGCGGTGACCGGCGCCTATGCCGAAGTGGTGATCGCCGAAACGCAGCACCGGCTGAACGACATCTCTGGCGCATTGCGGGCAAGCCCCGCGGAGGCTCCGGAGCGCGTCGCCGCGATGCAGGACAGTGTGCGTAAGCTCGAGAGGCAGGTAGCTGAGTTGCAGCGCAAGCTTGCAACCGGCGGCAGCGCGGCGGAGGTGGAAGAGGTGAATGGCGTGAAGCTCGCCGCGCGCAATCTCGGCGAAGTGCCGGCACGCGACCTGAAGGGCCTGGCGGACGCGATCGGCAAGCAGCTTGGCACCGGTGTGGTGGCGCTTGTATCCACGGCCGAGGGCAAGGCCAGCATCGTTGTCGGTGTGTCGCAGGACCTGACGGGGCGGATCAATGCTGTGGAACTCGTGCGCGCCGCGTCCGCCGCGGTGGGTGGCAAGGGCGGCGGCGGGCGTCCCGACATGGCACAGGCCGGCGGACCGGATGGCGCGCGTGCCAACGAGGCACTGGCGGCGGTGCGAGGTGCGTTGCTGGTATAGCGTCACTCGAACGCCGTCTTGACCGGATCACCGCCCGGCCGGGGCACACCGGCCCGCGAACAGGTCTCCACGTGGATCGCGTTTTTCGTCGCCGGCTTCGGCATGGCGTCGTTCGCGCCCCTGGTGCCCTTCATCAAATCCAGAACCGGTCTTGGTGAGGGCGCCCTTGGCCTGCTGCTGCTCTGCCTCGGCGTCGGCTCGCTGATTACCATGTTCCTGGCGGGTGCGCTGGCAGCGCGGTTCGGCTGCCGGCGTGTCATCATCGCGTCGGGCGTGCCGCTCTGTCTTAGCCTGCCATTGCTGGGAAGCCTGTCGGACCCGATCGCGCTGGGGGCGGCGCTGCTGGTGTTCGGTGGGTCGATCGGCGCGATCGACGTCGTCATGAACATCCAGGCGATCATCGTCGAGCGCGACAGTGGCCAGTCGATGATGTCCGGCTTCCACGGTCTGTTCAGTGTCGGCGGCATCGCTGGTGCGGTCTGTATGACCGCGGCACTCGGCGCCGGAGCATCGCCGCTGGCGGGAACTCTTGGTGTGGTGGCCGTCATCATCGTGGCGCTGGCATGCGCGGCACCGCATTTGCTGGCCCATGCCAGCGAGCACAGGCCGACAGTGTTCGCTGTGCCGCGCGGCATCGTGCTGTTCATCGGGTTGCTGTGCTTCGTTGCCTTCCAGGCCGAGGGAGCCGTGCTGGACTGGAGCGGCGTGTATCTTAGCGGGACGCAGGGCATGGCCACTGCGTATGCCGGCCTCGGCTACGTCGCTTTCACTATCACGATGACGATCGGCCGGCTGACCGGCGACCGTTTCGTCGAACGGTTCGGCGGTACGGCGGTCATGGTGGTTGGCGGCCTGTGCTCGGCGGGCGGCTTCGTGCTGACCAGCCTTGTGTCAAGCTGGCCATTGACTCTGCTGGGCTGTTCGCTGATCGGGCTCGGCTGCGCCAACATCGTGCCGGTGCTGTTCACGCGTGTCGGCCGGCAGACAATGATGCCGGAGCACATCGCAGTCTCGGCGATCAGCACGTTGGGCTATTCGGGCATCCTGACCGGACCGGTGTTGATCGGCCTTGTCGCTCAGGTATCCAGCCTGTCCACCGCTTTCCTGATCCTGGCGGCCCTGCAACTCGGCGTGGCGGCCAGCGCGCGGTTCACATCACATCGCCACCGTTGACGTGGATCACCTGGCCGGTGACGAAGCCGGCTGCGTCGCTCGCCAGATAGGCGCACGCGGCCGCGATCTCATCGACATGGCCGGCGCGGCGCACCGGAATCTCCTTGATCCGCTCGCCATAGCCGTTGCGGAACTGCGGGTACTGCGTCCAGTCGCGCGTGGTATCGATCAGGCCCGGCGAGACGGTGTTCGCCGTGATGCCGTGCGGACCGAATTCGAGCGCCAGTGCCTTTGCCATCGCATAGACGCCAGCCTTGCAGGTGATGTTGTGGACGCGGTTGGGGATTGGCATGAAGCCATCGCGGCCGGAGATGTGGATGATGCGTCCCCAGCCCTTCTGCTTCATGCCAGGGATGACCGCGCGTGCCAGGTAGAACGAGGCGCTGAGGTTGGAGTTGATGATGCGCTGCCATTCGTCGATCGAGATATCGAGGAACGGCGTGTGCAGGCGCAGTGACGCATTGGAGACCGAGATGTCGACACTGCCGAATTCCTTTGTCGCCCGATCGACCATCGATTGCACCGCGACCGGATCGGCGACGTCGGCGAGTACCGCGAGAGCGCCGACACCCAAATCCCGCGCTTCCGCTGCGACGGCGTCGATCGCGTCCTGCTTGCGGTGGCCGTTCAGCACGACATTGGCACCCTGGCGCGCGAAGGCGAGTGCGATGGCCTTGCCGATGTTCTGGCCCGAACCGGTGATCAGGGCGGTGCGGCCGGCGAGCGGCTTCGAGGCGGCGTCGGACATTCAGCGTTTCTCCGGTTTGTTCTTGAAGCTCTGCGTCGGCACGTCGCGGAACAGCGACAGATGCGTGTGCTGTGCAAGCCATGGCTTGCCGATGGCGTCGCGCACGAACGCGACAGTGGCGCGGCCCGGCCGATCATAGGAGGTGCCATCCTGGCGGTATCCGGTGGAATCGAAGATCGCCATGCCGACGGCCATCAGCCGATCCGGCGAGACGATGGCGCGGATGTCGGGGCGGAAGCGGAATTCGTCGATGTGCTGCCAGACGTTGCGCCATTGCCGCTGCTCGGCGACATCACGGCCGGTCATGAAATCGGTGAAGGTGCCGAACGCGATCATGTCGGGTGCGAAGATCGGCCGGGCGCCGACGAAGTCCACCGCGCGTACATGAGACGCCAGCGTCTCGAACCAGGTCTTCACGCCGGCGTGGTCATCTGGGTGCATGGCGGTTCTCCTCAACGGCCGTGGAAGTTGGGCTTGCGGCGTTCGCGATTGGCGCGGATGCCTTCCTGCATATCTTCGCTGGTGCGCACCCGCGCGAGCGTCTGGCTGACGGCGACCATGCGTTCGACCGGGCCGATGGGGGTCACCTCGCTGGCCAGGCGCTTCAGGGCGCCGATCACCAGCGGCGCGGAATCGAGCATGGCATTGGCCATTTCCAGCGCGGCTGCCTCATGCTGGCCGTTGGGGACGACGCGGTTGACGAAGCCCACGTCATAGGCGCGCTGGGCGCTGACCTTGCTGCACAACAGCATCATCTCCATCGCGAGCTTGTGCGGCATGCGGGTGACCAGCGAGCTGATCATCCCGCCGGTGACACCGAGCCTGGCCTCCGGGTAGTAAAAGATGGTGCTTTCAGTTGAAACCATCAGGTCGCACATCATCACCACGACGATGCCGCCGCCGACGCACCAGCCCGAGGTGGCGGCGATGATTGGCTTGTCGGTCTTGAAGCCGACGGTGGGGATGCAGCGCCAGAGTTCGGGAAGGTCGGTGACGTCGGCACCCGAGGTGAAGGCGCGGTCGCCGGCGGCACTCAGGATGGCGACGCGCTGGTCGGAGGCGTCGAAGGCAAGGAAGGCCTGCTGGAGTTCCACGGCGACGGCGCTGGAGATGGCATTCAGCTTCTCCGGGCGGTTGATACGGATGATCGAGACCTGGCCGTGCTGTTCCGTGGTGACAACGCTCATGATGGTGTTCCTGCCGCTGGACGGATCGGCAGTTTGCGGGAGTTTTCTGCCTGTGCCCAGAGATCACGGCTAAAGGACGTGACGTCTGATTCCGTCCGTCAGTGGCAATAGACAGCGCGACGTGTTGTCGCTGACTGAAGAAACGCGTAGTTCACACCGGATATGACTGCGCCTGATATCAATCACTGTGTTTCCCGGTGGACATCGGGGAAGAGCTTGGGAAGCAAGGAAATCATATCCTCACGAAATTCGCCTTGCCTGCCAGTGCCAGGAAACGCGACACAATGGAAAGCCGCCCGCGTGCCGGATTGTACAACTGCGCTCTGAACCTCGTTCCGGATGCTGCGCCCAATAGCGACTACGTCATGAGGCGAGAAGCTGCGTATCCGTGCGGCCAAGCTCATGACCCCTTCCTTTCGTTTACGGCTCCTCTCGTTGGTTGTCGCATTGTTGATTGGCGTTAAGACCAAATCATCGAGGTAACACCCTAGGGATTTGAATCGGGTCAGGAAGGATTCGCGGTCACCGTTCGGTGTGCCTAGCTTTGAGAAAGCCTCCCTCATGTATCGAAATACCTGAGAGTCTTCCTTATAAAAGAAGGTCCCGTTGGCAGGGCGCGATTCACCAACGAAGAGTATGGCAACTTTCGCGGGTTGAAATCGGCGTCGAAGGCATTCTGTGTCCATGGCTGCTGGCAGGGTAGCATGGCTTCGCTGCCCCTTCCAGCGGCGCGCGAATGGCATATAGCAAGTCATCGAAACACAGATGACACAGAGTACACAGATCAAGTGGAAATGTTTTGAGGGCGGTTCGCGCTTCAAATCTGTGTACTCTGCGTCATCTGTGTTTGACTCTGATCCAAGAGCGCCTGGCTGGCAGGGTGTTGCCATCTTGCCTTCCGCGGAGCTCCGCTCCACCTTCCGGCGGACGGGAAGATGAGGGTGACAATCCCATGGCTGAACATGTTTCGATTTGTGAAGTGGGTCCGCGCGATGGG
>DATJJM010000435.1:0-7753 GCA_035492535.1 Acetobacteraceae bacterium
GACTGCTTGAGCCGCGCGCGGTGCAACTTGCTCTGTCGGCGCCGCCGTTTCGAGGCCGAGGTGGGACGCGTTGCCACCCGCGGCACGATCGGCTGCGCGGCCCGTTGAATCAGTGCAATCAGCGTGTCCAACGCGGCCTGGCGGTTGCGCTCCTGCGTTCGGAAACGCTGCGCAGTGATCAACAATTCGCCCTGTTGCGTCATGCGCCGGCCAGCGATGGCGCAAAGACGCCCCACAACCTCCTCCGGAAGCCCGGATGAAGTCGTGTCAAAGCGCAGCTGCACCGCCGTGGCGACCTTGTTGACGTTCTGGCCACCCGGACCCGACGAGCGTACGAAAGATTCGCTTATGGCATTTTCATCAATCGCGATGTCGGGTGTCACCCTGATCATCGCAATGACATGCCAAGCGAATTACGCGCGCTTGCGGCGACCCGTGGCCTTCTTGGCCGGTCGCCCGGCCTTGCGTCCAAGACCGATCTTCTTGGCAAGAGCGGAGCGCGTCTGCGCATAGTTCGGTGCCACCATCGGGTAGTCGCGCGGCAGTCCCCACTTCTCGCGATATTGCTGCGGCGTCAATTTGTGATCCGTCATCAAATGACGCTTCAACATAGAAAAGCTCTTGCCGTCCTCCAGGCAAATGATCCGGTCTTGACGGACCGATTGCTTTACCGGAATGGCAGGCGTCGGTTTCTCCACCTGCACAGGCTGCTTGTCGATGTTGACGAGAGTTCTGTACACTTCCTGTATCAGCGCAGGCAGCCCCTCGGACGGTACTGAATTATGGCGAACGTGCGCCGACACGATCTGGGCGGTCAGCCCCAGGACGTGGTCAATTGATTCGCTCATTTTTAGCCCCTTCAACCCAGACAACCCTAACGTTATTTCGGCGGACTCCGCTAGTGCCTTCATTCTCCAGCAAAATTGCTGCGATTTCCACCATTGATTGTAACTGACGCCTATCCTTAGTAGCGCCGCGAGTGGGCGCGATTGGCTCCTCGCGTGCCACTGCATACGTAGATACCGCTGTCTCAAATCTTGCGGGGATTGGCCGAACCCGCCATTCGGTGGCAGTCTGTTGCCGTGATGGAGCTTTCAGCATGAGCGACGGTGCCGGGTATATTCAACGCGCCCGTAATCTCGCGCCACTATTGCGCGAGGCGGAGAATGACATCGAAACGGGGCGCGAATTGCCGAAACATGTCGTGACAGAACTGATCGACGGTGATTTCTTCCGGATGTTGCAGCCTCGGTTCCTGGGGGGCGCGGAATTGCGACCGGTGCTGTTCGCGCAGGTCACGGAGGCGCTTGCCAGGACGAACGCCTCGGTCGCGTGGTGTGTAGGACAGAACAACGGCTGCTCGATGTCGGCGGCTTATCTGGATCGCGGGGTGGCGACCGAGATTTTCGGACCCGCCACCGGGATTTTGGCGTGGGGACCGCCTGGTGCGCCATATGAGGCGCAGCCGGTTGAGGGTGGCTACCGCATCAGCGGTCGCTGGCGGTTCGCCAGCGGTTGCCATCATGCGAGCTGGCTCGGCGCGCATATGCCGATCGCGGGTTCCGGCGGCAAGGTGCGGACCATGCTGTTCCCGAAGTCGAGCGTGCAGATGAACGACATCTGGCACACGATCGGGTTGCGCGGGACCGCCAGCAATGAATACGTGATCAAGGACCTTTTCGTGCCGCAGCGCTTCACGATGGCGCGCGACACCGAGGCGGAACGCCGCGAGGACGGGCTGCTGTACCGTTTCACCAGCAACCAGTTGTATTCGTGCGGTTTCGCCGGCGTGGGGTTGGGAATTGCCCGTGGCACGATTGACGACTTCCTGGACCTTCCGGCGAACAAGGTGTCGCGCGGTGCATCGCGGCCAATGCGGGAGAACAACGTGGTGCAGTCGCAGTTGGCGCAGTGCGAGGCGCGCTGGCGCTCGGCGCGTGCGTTCCTGCACACCACGTGGGAGACGGCGTGGCAGCATGTGGAGACGACGGGTCAGCAGACCGGTGAGGACCGGGCCATGATCCGGTTGGCGTCCACTTGGGCGATCCAGCAGTCGCGCGAGATCGTCAATACCCTGTATCATGCGACCGGGTCGATGGCGGTGTTCGAGGAGCAGCCGTTCGAGCAGCGACTGCGCGACATCCACACGGTGGCGCAGCAGTCGCAGGGGCGGCAGCTTCACTACGAGTCGGTCGGCCAGATCCTATTCGGCATGGAGGCCGAGAACCAGTTCTGAGGAGGAAACGCAGATGCCCGCGATGTCACTCAATCACTATACGATACTGGCGCGCGACCTGGAGGCGACCAAAAATTTTTACACTGAAATCGTCGGGCTGAACGTAGGCGACCGGCCGCCGTTGAATTTTCCGGGGTATTGGCTGTACTGCGGCGGCGTGCCGACAGTCCATCTGATCGGTCATCGGCCGGAGAATGAGCCGATCAATGATGCGCCGGCCGATCCGGCGAAAACCGGGCGGCTGGATCACATCGCCTTCTCCTGCGAGGGACTGAAGGACATGAAGACGAACCTCGAGGGGCATGGTATCAAGTATGACGAGCGCGTTCTGCCCCGGCTGAACATGACGCAGTTGTTCTACTTCGACCCGGATGGAATCGCGGTGGAATGCAACTTCGCGGCGGCGGAGACGCCGTCCCGCTAATCAGGGCTTCGGCGGCGTGGCGGGAGCCACTGACGAGATGGGGGAACTGATGGCCCCGCTGCGTACCGCTGTCCTGATGAAGCCTGACATCGCCAACTCCACCCCAAAATTCCGCGCCCTGCTGGCGGAGGATCACTAGGCGCTGCTGCGCGGTCACCGTGCGTTTGTGGCGGCGCACGCGGCCGAAGAGGGTGGCCAGATCATCCGCCCGACCCGCGACAGCGTCTGCATCACCTTTGACACAACGCTCCAGGGCGCGGGGGCAGCGGAACGATTGAGTTCAGAGTGGGAGGCCGCTAACCGGCGTGACCGCATCGGTTGTGCGATCGATCTCGTGCTCTCTGCGGCTTCTGTTCCTTTCTTTACGGCAAGGGCATCGGCGAGACGGCAACGGCGATGCCTCGCGCGTCCAGTGCGCCTCGCTCGAGTTGATGGCGACTGACGAAGGCGGAGTCTCCTGACTGAGGCCATATGCAGCGACCTGGCCGACAGTCCCTGGAACGATCATATCGTCCCGGTCGAGCTGAGCCAGCCCGACCGGGGCGTTTGCCGGTTGTTGGTCACGGAGCCGGCTATTCAGCCGCCAGCCGGTTGACGGCCGCTTCCTTGATCGAGACCCGCCAATGGATGCGGTCCTCGTTCGGCGGATAGTCACCGGCGGCACGATGATAGGAACAGCGGTTGTCCCAGATGACGATGTCGCCGACACGCCATTTGTGCCGGTATTCGGCATCTGGCTGGATCATGTAGCTGGTCAGCTCATCGATCATGTCGTCGCTTTCCTGCGCTGAAACGCCTTCGACCGTTTCGATTTTGCCCGGATCGAAATACAGCGACTTGCGGCCGGTTTCGGGATGGGTGCGGACGATCGGGTGATAGACTGGCTTCCAGTCGCGATCTTCCTCGTTCAGCAGTTGCCGATTCTTCCTGCGGCCGCCGTAGGTGAAGCCGCCGAGCCGTCCTTCCAGCCGCTCCTTCAGGCGTTGCGACAGCGCGTCATAGGCAGCGTAGCCGTTGGCAAACAGCGTGTCGCCGCCGGTGCTGGGGATTGCCAGTGCATAGAGCTGCGTGGCCTTGAACGGTTCGGCGTCATAGGCACCATCCGTGTGCCAGCCCTCCGCGCCACGGCGATAAATCGAGTCGATCAACTTGCCGTCGGCATCGAACTTGTTGATGCCGAGCATCGTGATCTCAGGAATTTGAGGATGCCTCGTGCTCTTTGATGGATGCGGCACCACAAGGCCGAAGCGCCGGCTGTAGGCGAGGAACTGCTCCATTGTCAGCTCCTGATCGCGCACAACCATCACATTGTGGTCGAGCCAGGCCTGATAGATGGGGGCGAAGCCGGCGTCATCGAGCACCTTCACATCGACATCGGTGATCTCGACGCCAATCTGCGGGCCCATACGACGGATCTGAACCATGGCGCGTTCCTCCTGGCCCGAAACGGTAGTGAACGCGTCCCGGGGGGTCAAATTGGCGGCCACGCGCGACCAGACCTATAGTGTGGGCGTTTCAGCCAGGGGAGCGATCCATGCATCTATTCCAGCAGCACGCGGTGAAGGATGCGTCGGCAGCGGCCGCACAGATTCCGGTGATCGACTATGGCCCGTATTTCGCGGGCGAACCGGGCGCGCTGGCGCGGCTGGCAGAGCACGTTCGTCATGCCTGCGAGAACATCGGGTTTTTCTACGCGATCAATCATGGCGTGCCTCAGGAGACCATCGATCGCGGATTTGCCGCGTCACGCCGCTTTCATGCATTGCCGCTGGAAGAGAAGCTGAAGCTGCGGCTGAACCAGAATAACATCGGGTATATGCCGATGAACGCCTCGGTGCAGGCGGCGTCGCAGGTGCACAAAGCGACCAAGCCGAACCAGAACGAGAGCTTCTTCATCAGCCATGACCGCGCCGCGGATCATCCGGACGTGTTGGCAGGATTGCCGCTGCGCGGCCGCAACCAGTGGCCTGAGACTGCGCCCGAGCTACGCCAGGACATGACCGCCTACTTCCGCGCGTTGGGCGCCATGTGCGACCGGATGCTGCCGGCGTTCGCTGCGGCGCTGGCCATGCCGGCGGATTTCTTCGCGCCGTTCTTTGCCGATGAGTGCCACGCCAACCTGCGCTTCCTGCACTACCCGCCGCAGGCGGACGTGAGCGAGAACACCTTCGGTACAGCGCCACACACCGACAACAGCTTCATGACGGCGCTGGCGCGGACGGATGTGCCCGGCTTGGCCATACGGCTGCCCAGCGGCGAATGGTTCCCGCCACCGGTGATCCCGGGCACGTTCCTGATCAACCTGGGCAACATCATGCGGCGCTGGTCGAATGACCGCTTCCTGTCCACGCCGCACGGCGTGATCAACGAGTCCGGCACCGACCGCTACTCGATCGCCTATTTCCACAGCCCGAACGTGAACGCCGAGATCGAGTGCGTGCCGAGCTGTGTGTCCGCCGACAATCCGCCTCGCTATCCGAAGGCGGTGTACCGCGACCTGGTGCTGGAATTCTACCGCGCCAACTATTTCCACCAACAAGGGCACAAATCCGATGCGGCCGCGCTGGCCGCCGCCGATTGAAGGAAACGAACCACGATGAAAGTCTACGAAGCGATTGCGCAATCCCTGATTGCCGAGGGGCTGACGGATTTCTTTGGCCTGATGGGCGATGGCAACATGTGGCTGTGGGGCGCACTGTGCCGCAATCCCTCGGTGAAGCCCTACAATGCGCGGCACGAATCGATGGCGGTGTCGATGGCCGACGGCTATGCGCGCACCACCGGCAAGGTCGGCGTGGCGATGGTGACCTGCGGGCCGGGGCTGACACAGTGCGGCACCTCGCTGATCGCCGCCTACCGCGGCAAGACACCGATCGTGCTGGTGGCAGGTGAAATCGAGGCAGGTGCCAAGAACCGCACGCAATCGATGGACCAGCGTCGCTTCGCCGAGGCGAGCAGCGCGCGGTTTCATACCATCACCAGCATCGACAATATGGCCGAAGAGATCGCCGAAGCATTCTATGCCGCGCGCCTGTACCGCGGGCCGGTGGTGCTGAACCTGCCGATGGATCTGCAGGAAGAAGATTTCGACTGGGACTACGACTATCGCCCGTCGACCGAATTCCTGCCGCCGCGCATGGAGACCCCAAGCCCTGACCAGCTGGCACCGGTGATCGAGAAGCTGTTGGCCGCCGAACGGCCGGTGATCATTGCCGGACGTGGTGCCCGCGCCGCCAACGCCAAGGACGAGATCGTGAAGCTGGCGGATCGCGTCGGCGCGCTGCTGGCGACGTCGCTGCAGGGCAAGGGCTATTTCGCCGGCCATCCGTGGGATATCGGCATTGCCGGCGCGTTCGCCTCGGCCCCGTCGGAGCAGCTGCTGGCGGAAGCGGACTTCGTGCTCGGCGTTGGCGCTGAGCTTGGCTACTACACGACGGAAGGCGGCCTGCTGTTCCCCTCCGCCGAGGTCGCGCGCATCGACATCAAGGCGATGCCGGAAGAGATCGGCGTCATCCCCGGCCTGTATGTGCAAGGTGATGGACGCAAGGCGGTGGCGGCGATCAACGAGGCGTTGGAATCGCGGCAGGTGCGCAAGGAAGGCCTGCGTACCGCCGCGACGCGGGCGGTGCTGGATGCGCCCGACCACACGTTCGAGGCACCGAAGGACGGTCTGGATCCGCGGCCGCTGGCGCGGAACCTTGGCGCTGCATTGCCGAAGGGTGCGCTGTTCACTGTCGGAGCCGGGCATTTCTTCTCGTGGATCGGTATGTATACACCGCTGCCCGAGGGTGCGGAGATCCAGTACTCGTACGGCTTCGGCGCGGTGGGCCAGGGCATCGGCGTCGCGATCGGCACCGGAGCAGGCAATCCGAAGCGCCAGCATATCGCCGTGGAAGGCGACGGCAGCCTGATGTTTAATATCCAGGAACTGGAAACGATCGTACGCCACAACATGCAGATGGTTCTGATCGTGTGGAACGACATGGGCTACGGCGCCGAGGTGCACAAGCTGGTCGCGAAAGGCTTCGATGAAAAGCTGGCGCAGTGGGACTCGCCCGATTTCGTCGCGCTCGCCAAGGCGTTTGGCGGCGACGGGGTGCTGCTGAAGGATGCATCGGAGATCGGTGGTGCCGTCGCCGAAGGGCTGCGCAAGGGCGGCCTCTATCTGATCGATGCGCGGGTGTCGCCGACCACGCCCACCGAACCCTACGCGAAGGTGCATTTCGGCCGCGAAAGTCATGCACCATTGCTGCGCCCGTTGCACTGAGCGATGCACTTCGAAGGCGAATTCAGCGTCCCCGGCAAACCGGCGGATGTGATCCAGCGCTTCGCCGACGTGGAACGCATGACGCGCTGCATGCCGGGCGCGGTGATCGACGGGCGCGACGAGGAAGGCAACTACCTCGGCGGCATGCTGGTGGCGTTCGGGCCAAAGAAGATCAAGTTCAAGGGCCGGGTCTCGGTGGAGAACGATCCGGCCGCCTTGACCGGCTCGTTGCAAGGTCGCGGTGCGGCCGACATGCGCGCTGCACGTATCGCGGTGCGCATCAATTACGCGTTGCGCGATGATCCTGCGAAGGCTGGCGCCACCCTGGTGAAACTGACCTCGGACGCCGAGCTCGGCGGCGTACTGGCGGACTTCGCACGCACCGGCGGCGTGCCGTTCGCCAATGCCCTGATGCAGGACTTTTCCAGGCGCGTGGCTGAAGAATTCGCCAACGAGGCGCCGGCACCAACGATGGCAGCAACCGCGGCGGCACAGGAACCGGTGCCGCTCGCAGCGCACGGGCTGCTGTGGCAGGTGATCAAGGCAAAGCTCCTGGAGTTTGCGCGCTGGATGGGATTGGCGAGGGCCTGATGGACGCGGATTACATCGTCGTCGGCGCCGGCTCTGCGGGCTGTGTGATTGCCAGCCGGCTCAGCGAAACCGGCGCCAGTGTGACGCTGCTGGAAGCGGGACCACGCGACTGGCATCCGATGATCCATATCCCCGCCGGTGTGCTGAAGCTGCTGCATCATCCGGTGGTGAACTGGAACTATGCGTCGGCGCCGGAGGCAGGGACGGCGGGTCGCTCGATCCATTGGCCGCGCGG
>DATJJM010000436.1:0-2453 GCA_035492535.1 Acetobacteraceae bacterium
CGATCGCCAGCGTGGTCGCCTTGCCGGAGCTGCTTTACCAGGCGCGCCAGGCGCAGAGCGTTACCTACAACGCGACGCCGATTGTCGCTGCTGCCATCGCGTATTTCGTGCTGCTGTGGCCGGTGGTGCGTGTGCTGAGCCGGCTGGAGAACCGCGCCATCGCGGGGAGACGCTGACCGGTCATACGTGGCTGCATCGTCATGACGGGGCTCGTCGCCGCCATTCACGCTTCCCGAGACGTAGGTAATTGGTCCTCCGAGAAGAATGACGATTTCAGCTTGGCATAAGCGTGGGTTGCGGCTTGCCCAACGGCTCTGGGTGGAAGTCGGGAGAGCTGCAAGCGATCAGCCAGGTGACGATTTGGCACAACAAGAGCCTGAGCCAGCGGATGAGGCGGCGGAAGTTGTATCCGACCGCGGCGAGCACGGCATTGGCTGCATCGCCTTGGCGATGCCAGAGATAGTTGCGGCCCATCCGGTGCTCGGACTTGAGATGGCCGATCACCGGCTCGATGGCGGAACGCCGTCGGAGCTCGCGTTTGATCTGTGGCGTCATCCGCCGCTTTTGGCCTGAGGTGAACACCCTGACCCGGTGATCGGCTGGCGCGTTGTGGCCGCGATAGCCCTTGTCGGCCAGCACACGCTCGATGGTGTTGCCGACGAGCTGTTCCATGTCCGGGATGACCGCGGCCAGGGTATGACCGTCATACGGGTTGCCGGGCAGCGCCTTCACATGGGTGACGAACTGGCCACCCCTGGCGTGCGCCAGCGTGGTCGCGACCGAGACCTTGACGCCGAACTCGTAGGGCCGGTGCGCCTTGCCCTTGCCGATGCACTCGACCTCCGGCGCGTGCAGCGAATAGACCTTCGGCCCGCGCTGGCGCGGCTTCTGCTCGAGCACCCGCCGGGCCAGTTCCAGCATGCGGCCAAGCGCGATCCGACCGAGCAGGTCGGCGCTGCCGGCGAGCTTGCGGGCAATGTCGCGAATAACCCGGCCGAGATAGGTTCTGAGCTTCCGCAAGGCACGGTTGGCGCGCCTGAACTGCTTGGCATGGGCATAGCGCTGGTGCCGGATCAGCGCGAACTTGCCAACCCGCGCATAGGACTGGCGCAGCCTGATGCCGTGCCGCTGTGCCAGCCGCACCAGGATCTCGCGGGCGCGGTTCAACAGCCTGGCATCGGTCGGGAACATCACGTTCTTCGGCTGCACCGTGGTGTCGACGATGACGCGATTGAGGTCCTTCGGCTTGATCGCCTCGGTCCTGGCGGCGACCGACAGGCTCTCCTGCAGCAAGGCCTGCAGCTTGTCCTCCCCCATGCGCTGGCGCCATCGCGTCAGTGACGAGCGATCGAACACCAGACGGTGCTGGAAAAACTCCTCGCCGCAGAACAACTGGTAGTACGGGTTCTCCAGCCACCGCTCGCACAACACCTCATCGGAGAGGTCATGGCTGTGCTTCAGGATGGCGAGCCCTGCCATCAGCCGCGTCGGCAGCGGCGGCCGGCCGGGCCTGTCCTGATAGACCGCGCCGAACCGTTGCTCGAGATACCCCCAGTCGATCGTCCGCGCCAGCTTCACCAGCGGGTGGCTCATGTCGATGATCGCATCCAGCCGTGAGCGCAGAAGATCCGTCTGGCCGCTGTCGCGTCGTTCCTTCGGTCGCATCGCGTCTCCTCCGATGCAAGGACGGAATCACGGCCCGCGATTCGACGGAATCCTAAAAATCAATTCGCCAGCTTTTCGCGCTTCGAACCCCCAAACCTTGCAATCTCAGACCCCAGCCCGCAGCGAAATCCAACCGCCGCTCAATGGCTTCCGGGTTTTTCACGGAGGACTATTTAACACGGAGGAAGCGCGAGGCCCACGAGTTCTACTCGTTCATGTCCGATCGAGCCCGCGTGCTACACGACCAGGCGGATCTTCCTGCCCGTGGCCGGCTCGCGCGGCAGGCCCTCGGTCTCGGTGAATGAGCCCCACATGTCGCCGTTGTACGCCTCGACCGCGAACTGGCGCGGCCGGTACGTCGCTTCCTGCTCCGGCATGATGTGCTTCACGCCGGTGGAGTACTCGTAGACCATGCCGTCCGGACCCTCGAAATACACCATGACCGCGGTCGAGATCGGATGCCGTCCGGGGCCATAGACGATCTTCACGCCCTGCTGCTTCAGCCAGTAGTACGAACGCATCACGTCGTCGATGTCCTCGACCTGATGGTTGATATGCTGGATGCCTGGCCGCGTGGACGGCATCAGCACCACCGAGTGGTGCACCGTGCCGATACGGAGGAATGTCGCCTCGCCCAGCCAGTCCGAGATGCGCGCGTTGACCAGCCGCGTCCAGAACTGAGTGTCGCGCTTGGTGTCGGTGCTGAACAGCGCGACGTGGCTGAAATTGGTGATGCCGACATCGCGGCCGGGGTGGAACCGCACGCCGCTGTTGTGCGGCCGCGCCAG
>DATJJM010000437.1:0-2059 GCA_035492535.1 Acetobacteraceae bacterium
AGCGGAGGATCAGTTCGCCCCAGTGCACCACCACTGTGAGCTGATGCCCCAGTGCAGTCGCGAGACGCTCCACTTCCAGGGTGGTGCGCTCGGTGGTCTGGCCATTGGCCAGCAGTAACGTTGCAGCCAGAGAGATAAGGGGAAGATCGCCCATACGCTGGGCATAGGCCACCGTATCGACAGCCGCAACGCCTGGACGGCGAGCAGGAACAGACAATACAGTCAGCAGGGGCAAGCGTTACACGGCCCAGCGTGACGGACCGTCGCAGCGCAGGAGACCTGAGTCATGGCGAAAGTAGCCGACCTCTTCCTGGACATCCTGCATTCGGCGGGCGTCCGGCGGATCTACGGCGTCGTCGGCGATAGCCTGAACGGCATGACCGAGGCATTGCGCAAGCGCGGTGACATCGCCTGGATCCATACGCGCCATGAAGAAACCGCCGCGTTCGCCGCAGGAGCCGAGGCGCATCTCACCGGCAATCTCGCCGTGTGTGCCGGAAGCTGCGGTCCGGGCAACCTGCATCTGATCAACGGCTTGTTCGATTGCCATCGTTCGCGCGTGCCGGTGTTGGCGATCGCGGCACAGATCCCCAGCGCGGAGATCGGCCGTGGCTATTTCCAGGAGACACATCCGGATCAGCTGTTCCGCGAGTGCAGCCATTACTGCGAGATCGTATCGAGTCCGGCGCAGCTGCCAGGTGTGCTGGAAACCGCCATCCGTACCGCGGTCGGGCATCGCGGTGTGGCCGTCGTTGTCATTCCTGGCGACGTCGCCTTGCGTGACATCGATCTTGCGCATTCCACCGGGCGTTCGCTGACGGTTCCGTCACCGGTTGTCGTGCCGCCGGACACCGAGCTGGATGCGTTGGCCGCGCTGCTGAACCAGAGCACGCGCACCACGCTGCTGTGCGGACGCGGCTGTGCCGGCGCGCATGATGCGCTGGTGCAGCTTGCCGATACCCTGAAGTCGCCGATCGTGCATGCGCTGGGCGGCAAGGAGTTTGTCGAGTACGACAACCCGTTCGATGTCGGCATGACGGGGCTGATCGGGTTCAGCTCCGGCTACCATGCGATGCTCAGCTGCGACACCTTGCTGACGCTGGGCAGCGATTTCCCGTATCGGCAGTTCTATCCGGCAGGCGCGAAGATCGCACAGGTCGATATCCGGCCGGAGAATTTGGGACGCCGCACGCGGCTCGACCTGGGACTGGTGGGCGATGTCGGCGCGACGATCGCCGCGCTGCTGCCGAAGCTTCAGGCAAAGAAAGACCGGTCGTATCTGGATGCGGCGCTCGCGCATTATCGCAAGGCGCGCGAAGGACTGGATGATCTTGCGACCGGTCGACCGGGGAGGCCAATCCATCCGCAGTATCTCGCGAAACTGCTGAGCGAGCAGGCGTCGGACGATGCGGTGTTCACCTTCGATGTTGGCACGCCGACGGTCTGGGCTGCCCGCTACTTGAAGATGAACGGGAAGCGCCGGCTGATCGGCTCGCTCGTGCATGGCTCGATGGCCAATGCGATGCCTCAGGCAATCGGTGCGCAGGCGGCATTCCCTGGACGGCAGGTGATCAGTTTTTCGGGCGATGGCGGGTTCACCATGCTGATGGGCGATTTCCTGACGCTGGTGCAGCAGAAGCTGCCCGTGAAGATCGTGGTGCTCAACAACGGCGTGCTTGGGTTCGTCGCGCTGGAGATGAAGGCGGCCGGCTTCCTGGAGACCGGGACGTCGCTGACCAATCCCGACTTTGCCGCGATGGCGCGTGCCATCGGCGTTCACGCCATTCGCGTGGAGGATCCGGGCGAATTGTCCGGAGCGATCAAGGACGTGCTGGCGCACGATGGGCCAGCATTGCTCGACGTGGTGTCCAATCCCCAGGAGCTGGCGATGCCCCCGGCGATCGCTTTCGAGCAGGCAAAGGGCTTCGGCCTGTGGGCACTGCGGACGGTGATGAACGGGCGCGGCGACGAATTGATCGAGCTGGCGAAGACCAACCTGCTCCGCTGAACGGGCGACGATCGCGGAGCCCGCCTACCCGAACTGCTTCTTCAACTGGCC
>DATJJM010000438.1:0-4289 GCA_035492535.1 Acetobacteraceae bacterium
TGTCGTCGCCGACGCTGCCGTCATTGCCACCGGCGCGCATTCAAAACCCTTGGCTGCGACGCTAGGCGACAAGGTCCCGCTCGAGACGGAACGTGGCTATCACGCCATGCTGCGCGCACCGGAAATCATGCCGCGCGTGCCAACCACCGACTCAGAGGGCAAATTCGTCGCCACACCGATGGCGGATGGCGTGCGGTTCGCCGGCACCGTGGAACTCGCCGGCCTGGACGCCGAACCGGACTGGCGTCGCGCCCGCATCCTGCTGCAACAGGCGTCGAAACTGTATCCCGGCCTGGCGCAGGCCTATCCCGAGGATCGCTACACGGTCTGGATGGGACATCGGCCGAGCCTGCCTGACTCCCTGCCGATCCTCGGCCCGTCGTCGCGATCGCGCGATGTGCTCTACGCCTTCGGCCATGGCCATGTCGGCATGACCGGCGGACCCTACACTGGCAAGGTCATTGCCGATCTTGTGGCAGGACGACCGTCGCCGATCGATCTGTCGCCGTTTCGCGCCGGGCGCTTCTGATCGCAGGGGAGCCCTGCTCCCCTGCAACCCCTCGCCAAAGGCGGAGCCTTTGGAATCCTATTGTTTGGGTTCTAAGGGCGCCGCCCTTAGTGGGGGATGCAAGGGGGCAAAGCCCCCTTGGCCTTTCTCGCCACCGTTCTAGCCCTGGCGGGCCTTCATCCGCGGGTTTTTCTTGTTGATCACATAGACCCGGCCGCGACGGCGGACCACGCGACAATTCTTGTCGCGCACCTTGGCGGCTTTCAGGCTGTTGCGGACTCTCATAGCGGCGCCTTCGTTAAGAGCGGCGCTGGATAGGGGCGGGCACTGCCCCTGTCAAGCTTTGCCGATGGCGTGCCAGCGCACCAGGCGCAACCGGCCTTCCCGCATGAGGCGCAGGCGTGCCAGCCACAGTTCCGCCTCCCGTACAATCAGGGCGAGGTGGTGCATCGTGGGACGCTCCCCCTCGATCGCGCGGACCGCCGCATACCAGCCATCCAGTGCCTGATGCATGTGGCGCATCGAAACGTCCTCGGCGATCCGGACATCGAAGCCGAGTTCGACCAGTTCGTGACTGACACCCAGTTCCGTCGGCACATCAGCCGGACGGCACTCCAATTCCGCCCAATGCGCGACCGCGGTTTCCGAGGGATCGAGTGGCTTGTCCGCCACTGCCTCGACGAGCACCAACTGGCCGGACGGCTTCATCGCCGACGCCATTGCCGCGAGCACCGGTTCCATCGGCGCGCCATGCAGCGGCTCGATCGCGATCGCATGATGGAAGTAGTGCGGCGGGAATTTCGGTGCGATCGGGTCCCAGGGTTCGACCTGTGCGCGCCTGCCAAGTCCAGAGTGTGCGTTGCGCTCGTTGGCGACCTCAACCAGTCGGGCGTTGCATTCGTAGCCTGTGACCCAGACGCCAAACTCCGTGGTGATGCTGCGTGAAGCGCCGCCCGTGCCGGCGCCGACGAACAGCAGGCTCGACGCAGCCGTCAGGCCAAGTGGCTTGGCCAGTCGCAATGCTTCGTCGTGGCCGCCGGGAAACAGGAAGCCTTCGCCCCAAAGTGCTTCGGCAACACTGATGCGTGCCGTCGGCCATTCGGGATCGTCGTCTTCAGGCAGAGCAGTAGGGGACAGCAAGGAGGGGCTGGCAGCTGGCCGGGGCGTGGCCGGCGATATCGGCACATGCCGGCCCAGCAGGCTTCTCACGGTCTCCAGAAGCTGCATCACGTCGCCATCCTCCACGCGGAAGGATGAGACTGAAGCGTTGACGAAGCGTTGAAAGTTAACAGATCCGCTCAGGGGCCAAGCGGCAGTTACCCTCACTTGGCATCGACCAATGCGGCAGGCGAAGCGAGCGCATTGCGGCACGTTTCCGACAGCAGCGGCACCAGCGCGCGATACTCCGTAGCGCGCGGCGCATTTGGCCGCCATGCCAGACCCAGCGTGCGCCAGGCACCGGCGGCTGACAGCGGGCGCAGAACGACACCAGTGCTCTCGGCGATGCCGGCATTGATCGCGAGCCGAGGCAACAGCGTAACGCCAAGGCCGCCAGCGACCATTTGAACCAGCGTGTGCAGGCTGGTGGCCGCGAAACCATCCTGCCCTTCGCGATCGCCTGCGAGCAGCCCGCACACCGCCAGCGCCTGATCGCGCAGGCAATGCCCGTCCTCCAGCAGCAGCAGCCGCTCGCCGGCCAGCACGGCCACCGGGATCTGCTCCTGCGCCGCCAGCCGATGCCCAGCCGGTAGCGCCACCAGGAATTCGTCGCGCGCGACCGGCTGACTGTCGGCTCCGCCGCAATCGCAGGGCAGTGCCAGCAACAGCATGTCCAGCCGATTGGCCGCCAGCCGTTCGACCAGGCGTGCGGTCGTGTCCTCGCGCAGGAACAGCTTCAAACGGGGGAAACTCTCCCGCAGCACCGGCATCAGCCGCGGCAGCAGGAACGCGCCGATCGTTGGAATCACACCCAGCCGCAGCGGTCCGCTCAACGGCGTGCGCGCCGCAGCCGCTGCCTCCACGACCGCCTCCAGGGCAGCCAGGGCCCCCCCGGCACGCTCCACCAGCTCCAATCCAAGCGGGGTGAACACAACATGCTTGCCGGCGCTGCGATCCAGGATCGCCGCATCAAGCTGCCGCTCGAGCGTCAGAATGCCGGCAGACAACGTGGACTGCGTCACCGCGCACGCCAGCGCTGCCCGCCCGAAATGCCGGCTTTCGGCGAGCGCCGTCAGATAGCGAAGCTGTTGTGGGCTGGGCAGCGGTATCATTGATTCGATCGATCAAAATGGAGAATTCAATTCATTGGCGCAAGTGAGCGCACGGCCGCCCACGAACGCGCGGTGCCACTGCCGCTTTATCAACGAATAGACCCTGGCCGCCGTCCCAGCCCCGAACGGCGGCACGGCGTCAGGCGGCGAGTTCGGCCTGCTGGCGCGTGATCTCCGCCAGATAGCGTGACGGCACCTCCATGAACGGCGTCCGCTGGCGCAGCCAGCCCCGGTGATCGTCTGACCGATGCACTCCCTGGTTGGCCGGCATCTCCGGCCAGCCGGGAACTTCCAGCCACAACCGCAGCAGATGCCGCCGGCGAGCCATCTCATGGTGGTCTTCGTATGCCGTACGCCCATGCAGCAGCGTCCGGTTATTGAGGAACTGGATGTCGCCCTCGCCGATGCTCATGTCGAGATAGGACTCGGATGCGATCCGCTGAATCTCGTCCAGAGCTTCGCGCTGTTCCGGCGTCATGACCGCATCGCCGGCAGCGACGGCCCGGTTCGGATAATCGCCGGACAGGTTCACGGAAATTTCGTCACCGGTGCGCGCGAAGATAGAGACCCGCCGCACCAACGTGCCACTGCCATGCTCCGCATCGACCTCACGCCGGCGGAACACGTAATCACCGTGCAGCACCTTCAGCAGATCCGGCCGCTCGCGCTCCAGCCGGCGATGCACCGAGATGGCACTGCAGATCCGGCTTGCGCCCCCCGACTTCGCCCCCTGCAGGCACATCAGCGACACGATATCGCAGGAATCGGTATGGAACCGCTGCGCGCCCCCCGCGTGGTACCCCCGCGCGCCCGGTTCGATATCGCTGACATCGATCACATGCCCGAGCAGCTCGCCTTGCCAGGACTGCGGTATGGGCGATCCGATATACGCGCCAAGCCCGAAGTAGATCCGCGCCATATCATCGGTTGAATATCGCTCCCGGGGAATGCCGCGCAGCAGCACAAACCCGCGCCCGAACCGCAGCTCATCGCGCAGCGCCGTCAGCAATGTCCCCACCGTCGGCAGCGGAAATGTCTCCGTCGTGATCTGAGGAAAGTCCAGATTCCCCAGTCCATGCAGGTGCTTCAGCGCCGCATCGACCTCTGCGACCTCACCGGCACCGAACGTATGCAATCCATCCGAGCGATAGTCGATCGTGGCGCCGGTCCAAGCTGCTCGATCCTGCACGTTGCTCATCCGCTCCGCCTCGTCAGTTGAAGAACCGCGCCGGGCGGAAATCCGCCAGCGCATCCACGACACGACCATGGACGATTTCGTCCGCCACGGCCTTGCCCAGGAACGGCGCCATCGTGACACCGCTGTGCGTCACCGCAAGGTAGTAGCCGTCGATGCGCGGCATCGGCCCGACAGCAGAATAGGAGTCAGCTGGTATTGGCCGAATGGCCATGCGTACCGCTTCCGGCTTCACGCTGCCGATGGAGGGCAGGAGCCGGCTGGCCCGCTGCACCAACTCGATCGCCAATGGCGTCGAGGCGCTGGGAAAAGGCTC
>DATJJM010000439.1:0-6692 GCA_035492535.1 Acetobacteraceae bacterium
TGCCTCGATCACGGAGCGAGTGTCGCGTTCCGCCTTGCCGCCCCGCGCGGTGTAATTGGCAAGATAGTCTGCCATGATTTTCTTGACCGTGACCGGTTCCGTTACGATGCCACCCGTCCGGCTAAGTTCGGCGAACCATGCACGCGCGCGGTCCTGCGCTTGCGCGAAGTTCAGCGTAGTCGCCCCGTCCGCGTCCATCATGTCATCTGCCGATCCGAGGGGCTTGGTCCGCCTAGTTGGCGTCGCGCTCGGGTCATAGTGGCGAGCAATCCAGGTGCCGCCCTTGCCGCCGGACAGGCGACGGTAGCCAATGGCTCGACCTTCCTGGATCGAACGCCAGTAAGGCTCGCGGCGGGGCGTCAGCTTCAACCGCGCCGTTCTAGTATCTAGGCGTTCATCGCGGGATTTCCGAGGCATTCGTTGCGCTCCATCGTTCATACGGCATCCATACGGCATAGATATTACCGGACGGAGTGGAACAAGGTGGAACTCAAATTGTAAGAGAATCAGATTACTAAAGGAGAAACGGGACGTGGCTGGACGAAAGTTACGCCTCTCTCACGGCGGCAACACGGGTTCGAATCCCGTAGGGGACGCCAATCAGATCAAAGGATTACAACTGGTCGCGTGGTGGGCGCCCAATATCGCTCTCGCGCCTGAACCGCGGGTGGCATCCGCTCGGAGCGTCAGTTGATGGAGCTACTGGACTACAATCTGCTGTATCGCTGGTTCGTCGGGCTTTCACCGGATGATCCGATATGGGACGCGACGACCTTCACGAAAAACCGGGAACGCCTGCAGGCCGGCGAGGTGTTCGAGACCTTCATGACCCAGTGCTCAACCACCCGCAGGTGAAGCCGCTGCTGTCGGATCAGCATTTCTCGGTGGGACAGCACGCTGATCGAGGCCTGGGCCTCACAGCCCAATTTCCGTCCAAAGGATGGCAGCGATAGCGACCGACCCCGACAGCCGGCTCTATCGCAAGGCGGCCGGCCGCGAGGCGAAGCTGGCCTACATGGGGCATGTCACCATGGAGAACCGCCACGGCCTGGCGGTGGCCGGCATGGTCAGCCGGGCGACCGGCACCGCCGAGCGGCGGACGTCGGAATTGATGCTCAAGCTCAGGCGCAAGCTCGCAGCCGACGCATCACGGTGGGTGAGGACAAGATCTACGATACAGCCGATCACGTGGCGAGGCTGCGCAAACTCGGCATCACGCCTCACGTGACCCTGAACAATGCTCCCACCAAGACTGGACGACGGCGCCACAGCACGATTGATGGGCGAACTACCCATCACCTCGGCTATACCAAGTCGCAGTCGCGCCGTCCGATGATCGAATGCAACTTCCTGCTCAACCTCATCGCATTCAATCTCGTCCGCATCCCGCGATTGCTGGCCCATGAGCCCAACGTGGGGTGCCGATACGCCAACTCATGACGTGCCGGGCACACCGTACGATGATTAGCACCAATGCTGGACACACCGCTTGCCTCACTTAGCTCATAGTATCCCTCTCGAGCACTTGGTTATTCAGCAGACTTCTAGAGACTTCCAGTTTCCTCTAATCGACGGATCTTGCCGCCGCAAGCATCAGCAAGAGCCGCGAGAGAGGCGGTGTGATCGGTTGCAGCATTTGCTTGTTGGAGTTCGGCTAGCAACTGGCGTTTGGCCTTATCGACGGTTGCGCGTACGCCGACGTCCCATCGCTCCTTCGCGAGTTCGACATTCGCGGCTGGCATCTGTTTCAGAGCGATCATGCCACGCGCAAGAGCATCCCGTTGCTCATCGAGAAAATGATCGACGGTTGCATTGAAGCTACGCGTGTGAGCCTCCTCATGCGCAACCATTTGACGATGCACGCATTCATCGCTCGCGGCATCGGGGGCAAAGTATGCAGCACGCCGGCTTGCTCCCAAGCCGATACTCACCTCACTTGGCGCATCGCAAAAGGAGCCATCCGGCTGCGGCACGATGCGATGTGCAATCCGGACCAGGGTAACGAGATCGATTGTTGTCAGCATCATTGTGTGCCGCGAGTGCAGACCGCCATGCGTGGCTACCTGGTCGAGGATCTCAACCGACGCGACTCGTTCGTCCAGCACAGGCGCTTTGACGTCATGAAGGCGGAGTGTTGAGCCAGGCAGATTGACGCAGGCCATTTCGGCCGCAACGGCTGGTGCGTGAAGCACGCTGACCATCACGAGAAGCACAGCGGGCAGAGCAGAACCCCACATCGGTAGACTCCGTAATCAGTGCTGATGGGGATCAGGAGCGTGTTGCATTCCCGGCATCGAGCTATGATCCATGCCTTGCATGCCATGACTTTGGTGATCGCCACCATTGGTAATCCTGGCCATCATGAGCGTCGCGTAGTCAGCTTCCTTCATATTAGGCAGTCTTTCGAGGAAGGCGACGGTCGCCCACAGCTCGTCGTCGCTGTGATCCATCCACGACGGCATCCCCGACATTTTGATGCCGTTCTTCAGAACCCAGAACAACTCGCCTGGCGTATAACGATTTGTCACATGAGTGAGATCTGCGGGCAGTGGATAGAGACGCTGGGCAAGATCGGTGCGTGGCACGCCCGGCGCACCGTGACATAAGGCGCAATGCGCGGCGTAATGCTCGGTGCCCGCGAGTACCCTGGAGTCGCTGGCAAGATCAGGCGGGGGCGTCATGCCGGAAGCGTGCCTCTTCACTGACTGCTGCCGTACAGTCTCCATGGCCCAGAACGTTATCGGCCAATGCGGTTGGGTCGCCGCCACATTGTAAATACCGGCGTAGATGAAGGTGAATGTGCCCGCGAGTGCGAGCAGCAACGCCGCGAGCAGCGTGACGATGGCGGTGCGCATCAAAACCAGCTCCGAATGCCGAATACGAATTGTACGGCGCCAGCGCTGTCACCGGCGTGTTTTGCCATGCTGGCGGTTTGGCCGAATTTGCCGGCATAGGCGATGCCGACATACGGCGAGAACTTCCGGCTGATCTCGTAACGCAGCCGGATGCCGGTATCGATGTCGGAAAGTCCAGCCCCAACCAAGCGGCCAGGATCGGCCTTGCTGTATATATTCAACTCGATCTGCGGTTGCAGGATCAGGCGCTGCGTGATGAGGATATCGTACGACACCGCAAGACGAAGCGCCGCGTGGCCCCCGTCACTCAGATATGCCGTGGCCTCATAATCGAGCCAGAGCGGTGCAAGGCCCTGCACGCCGAGCGCCGCCCAGGTGCGTCCCGTCCCGGAGCCCCAATCTGCGCGGACGCCGGCCTGAACATCCATGAAGGACGTAAGCGCGCGGTCGTAAAGCAGCTCGTGCTGTCCATCCTCAACGCCGCCCCTGCCCAGGGCAAATCCTTCGGATTTGAGCCAGAGCTTGTCATAGTCGGTGCCGATCCAGGCTTGGCCGTCCCAACGGAAACCATTCTGGCCGCCGCCGATGCGTCCTTCGGCTTGATCGAGCCACGCATGCGCAAAGATGCTGTTGTCCATGGCCGCCATATCATCGGTACCCATTCCGGGCATGGTTACCTGGATATCGTTTGAGGTTTGTGCTGCGGCCACGGTCGTCAAACCGAAGACGAGCGGGGCAGCGAGGATGATGCGTGCGACACTCATGGCACATGTACCTCGCGGAACATGCCCATGAGCATGTGGTAGAGCAGATGACAGTGATAAGCCCACCGGCCAGGCGCGTCGGCGGTAACAAGATAGCTCAACCGCTCACCCGGCTTGACGAGGATAGTGTGCTTGTAGGGCCGATAGTCGCCCTGCCCGTTGTCAAGTTCGCTCCAGAGACCGTGCAGATGGATCGGGTGCTCCATCATGCTGTCATTGATCAGAACGAAGCGCACACGCTCACCGCGTGCGAGTCGGATGGGTTCCGATTCGGAATATTTCCTGCCATCGAAGCCCCACATGAAGCGCTGCATGTTGCCGGTCAGATGCAGGACGATTTCGCGTGACGGCGGCCGCGGATCACTTCCGGGTTTCAGGGCACGAAGGTCATTGTAGCGCAGAACCTGGCGGCCATTGCCGTCGAGACCGGTTCCTGGTTCGCCAAGGCGATCCATCGGCATCATGGCGACGTTGTCGACCTCGACGCCTTCCTTTGGCGTGCTGCCCGCGCCCGACATGCCACCGTGGTTCATTCCGGGCATCATGCTGTGATCCATGCCCGGCATCGGCGGCATGCCAGGCATTGAACCATGGTCCATGCTCATCCCGCTCATATCGCTCATCCCCATATCGGCCATGCCGCGAATGGGGCGCGGATCGAGGGGCGGCACATTGCCTTGCATGCCGGCACGCGGTGCGAGCGTGCCACGCGCAAAGCCGCTGCGATCCATGGCCTGCGCAAGAATCGTGAAGGCCTGGTCTGCGGCTGGCTGCACGATCGCGTCGTAGGTCTCGCCGGGGCCGAAGCGGAATTCATCCACCGTGACCGGCTCCACATCATTGCCGTCCGTCTGCACGATCGCGAGCTTTAAGCCCGGGATCCGCACATCGAAGATGCTCATCGAAGAGCCGTTGATGAAGCGCAACCGGACGCGTTCGCCGGGACGGAAGAGGGCCGTCCAGTTGGCCGCCGGCCCGAGGCCGTTGACGAGAAAGCTGTAGGTGGCGCCAGTCACATCGAGAATATCGGTTGGGCTCATGCGCATCTTGCCCCACTCGAGGCGATCCGCGACCGCGGCGCGGAGGCCGTTCTCTCGCGCGTCGGTCAGGAACGTGCCGACGGTGCGTTGTCCGTAGTTGTAGTAGTCGCTTTGGAATTTCAGGTTGCTGACGATGGTCTCAGGCGCTTCGTCACTCCAGTCGGACAGGAGCACGATGTAATCGCGATCGAATGCCTGTGCGTAGCCGTCGCATGGTTCGACCACGATAGCACCATAAAGCCCGCTCTGCTCCTGATAGCCAGAATGGCTGTGGTACCAGTAGGTGCCACTCTGATGGACGGGAAAGCGATATGTGAATGTCTGGCCGGGTGGGATTCCGGGAAAGCTGAATCCCGGCACGCCGTCCATTGCGGCCGGTGTGCGGATGCCGTGCCAATGGATCGAAGTCGGCTCGGCGAGGCGGTTGGTGACGGCAAGCGTCACCGTGTCACCCTCGCGCCATTTCAGGATCGGGGCTGGCACTTGACCATTGATCCCAATGGCTGTGCGAGCATGGCCCGTGACGTTCATCGGCACAGGTCCGATCTCAAGCGCAAAGTCCTGCCCGCTGAGCAAGGGAGTTGCATATACCGGCGCGGCAAGCGACTGCCGGACCGACAAGGGAACCGCCGCCACGGCACCAGCCGTGGCGAGGCCCTGAACGAAACGGCGCCGACTGGTTGCCGCGGCCGAGCGAAGTACAAGAGAGCGCTCCACCATCACTGCGCCGCCGGCTGTATGGTTTCGATTTGATACATGCCGCTTTGGCCCTTCTCGATGGAGAAGTTGATGCGGCTGCCAGCCTTGACGCGGCTGAGGTCGACGGAAGGAGCGACCGCAAACTCCATCGTCATCGCCGGCCAGCCGATTGCTGGTATTGGCTGGTGACTGACGTTGATCTTGCGTCCGGCCGGATCAACCGCATTCACCGTGCCGGTCGCACGCGGGCTGCTGGGGTCGTCGTGCACCGCTTGCACCTCCGGAGGAGGACGAGCGCCAAAGTGCACGGCCTCGTGGCCGGAGCCTGCCATGGCGAGTTGCGTCCGTGGGACGCGTGAAGAGGGACCAAGATCGATACCTGCGAAGCTCGCCGGTGCGGCAGTCGTGGATTGCGATGCGGGAGGTGTTGCGCAGGCCGGCACGGCAAGCGCGATCAAGCTGGTAAGGGCCAGGGAACGAACGATCATGATGGGTCACTTTCTGTCCTCGTGCGCATGCGGCGCGCGCCGCGCACGGTCGATGAATGGCGGGTAAAGGACGGTGAGGGAAAACGGCGCCACGGCCGAAGCGTCGGCGCGGCTCCATGGCCCCGAGCCTTATGGCGACGGGGTTGCTCTAGGCGCCGGTTCGGGGTGGAGCGGGATCCGGACGGATCGAACGGCCGGACAGCGACAGCTCGATCTCCCAGTAGGCGACGCTCGTTGCAACAAAGCGCGTTGCACCAAGGGGGGTTCGCGGCGGCAGATCAGGAATGGCAACGCACACACCGAGACAGCATGTGAGACAGCCGGCGCCACGATGTTGGTGGGGCTCCGGGGATGTGCCTTGCTGATCGTCGTTCGTGTGCGTGCAGGGAATCATGACCGAGGCAGCAAAACTCTCGGTGCTCCCCCCGACCAGAACAACAGCACAGACAAGTACCAACAGGAGTCGCGTGAGCGCCCGCATAACGACGAGCCTATCGTCGATGGCCTTGTGCTGCAACGACCCAAGAGGTGGTTGCAGTCGCCGGTGCGCGGGCAACACATTCTTAATCATTGCAGCCTATCGGACTTTCGGGTCAGCACCTTGCAGGTCAACAGGGATTGAGCATGAAGATACAAATTTTTGCTGCGGGCGCGTTCATCGCCGCGCTGGGCATGGCGCATGCCGAGAACGCTTGCAACTCTGAAATCGACAAGACCAAGGCAGAATGGCAGGCGCTCGCGCTTCAGCCTGCGCCTAAGCCGGGCACGATGTCCAAGGGCGTCAACGGGCACGAGCATGTCCAGTCGGCGGTGGACTCGATGCGGTTCCATCTCGCCGAGGCCACC
>DATJJM010000440.1:0-4382 GCA_035492535.1 Acetobacteraceae bacterium
AGTGAGCGACTTGCCCGATCCGCTTTCACCCACGATAGCGAGCGTCTCTCCCGGCTGCGCTTCCAGCGTCACGCCGCGTACCGGGTGGATCGTGCCTGCCGGGGTATCGATCTCAATTGTCAGGTCACGCACCAGAAGCGCAGCATCTGATGTTGGCTGCCCGCCAGGCACCAGCATGTCCATGATGCGCCGGCGAACCTGGCGCGGTGTCGCATGCGGATCGACCGCATCGCGCAACGCGTCGCACAGCGCATTCATCGACAATATCGTCAGAGTCAGCGCGAGGCATGGCCACAGTAACAGCAGCGGCGCCTGCGTCATCGTCGCTCGTGCCGCGCCGATCATCAGTCCCCACGACGGGGCCGGCGGCACCACACCCAGGCCGAGAAACGACAGCCCCGACTCCAGCACAACTCCTGATGCAGCTGCCAGGCTGAACTGTACAAGGATCGGCCCCACGATGTTCGGCAGGATGGTGCGCAGCATGATGCGCGGTTGGCTCGCGCCCAGCACGCGCATGGCCTCGACGTATTCATGCCGGCGCACCTGAAGCACCCCGGCATAGACCACCCGCACGAACCCTGGTAGATACACAACCGTCAATACGGGGACCAATGTCGTCGCACCAGGACCCAGCAGCGTCACCACAAGCAGTGCCAGCAGCAGCGGTGGGAAACACAGCACGATATCGACGCTGCGCACCGCGAGGATTTCCGCCAGCTTGCCTTGGAAGCCACCGACCAACCCCAGCACGATGCCGCCAATGCAGGCCAGTGCTGCGGACGAAAAAGCGACGCCGAGGGATATCCGGGCACCGAACAGCAACCGCGACAGCACATCGCGGCCGAACTCATCCTGGCCAAGCCAATGCGCTGAAGACGGGCCGGCGAGCCGATGCGCCACATCCATCGCCACCGGCGAAGGAAGCGGGAACAGCGGTGCTGCGATAGCCACCAGGACGACGACGCCAACGGCAACGACAGGGCCTGCACGCAGTCTCATGCGTACCTCACCCGCGGATCCAGAGCTGCGTAGATCAGATCCACCAACAGGTTCAGGGCGACGAACAGGATGGAGATCACCAGCACGATCCCCTCCACCATCGGATAGTCACGCGTGTTTACTGCCTCCACGAGGAGACCAGAGAGGCCCGGGTAGTTGAACACGTATTCCACCAACACTGTGCCACCGAGCAGTGTGCCGAGGTTCAGAGCCACCACGGTGACCACGGGCATCAGCGCGTTGCGCAACACATGGTGGATTATGACGCGCGCTCGCCGCAATCCCTTGGCTCGGGCGGTACGCACATAGTCTCGCATCGACACATCGAGCACCGAGGCACGCGTCATGCGGAACACAGTGGCGGCGAGCCCCAGCGCGATCGTCATCGCCGGCATCGATAGCAACAGCAGGTGCTGGCCAGGTGCACGGGCAAACGGCACGTAGCCACCCGCGGGAACGATCCGCAGCCACTGTGCGAACAGCAATACGAACAGTGTGCCCACAACGAACACCGGCGTCGCCAGGCCAAGCGAGGCGATCCAGGAGGCAACCCGGTCCAGCACACCTCGTGGCGCCATTCCTGCCGCAAGTCCGGTTGGCAGGCCAGTTACCAGAGCGATCAACGCCGCAACACCAATCAGCTCCAGCGTGCGCGGCAGCCGCCGCATGATCTCGCCAGCCACGGGTGAGTCATCTTCCAGGCTCTTTCCCAGATCGAACCGGGCAAGACGTCGGAACGAGTCGACGTACTGCTCAAGAAACGGCCGATCGAGCCCGAGCTGGTCGTGCAGTTGTGCCACGATTGCCGGATCAGGGGCCGCGCCGCCTTGTTGCAGCAGCAGTTCAGCCGGATCGCCGGGCACGAGGCGGATCGCGACGAACACGATGCTGGCCACGATCCAGACCAGGAGCAGTGATACTCCGATCCGCCTCAGTGCCCAGCCCATGCAATGCCTCCCTTGATCAGTCGAGCCAGCGCGATCCGTACGCGGCCAGTGCCGCCTCGTGGTCGATGCTGCGTTCGGCAATGTCGCGCCGGATCTGTGCGGCCGGGCGGCCGGAAGGCGGCCCATGACCGCCGGCGCCCGGTGTGATCACCTCGACGATCTGGCCTGGCTTGAGGAGGCCCGAACCATGTTCGAAGGGAGTGACGCCCGGCCCGAAGGCGAACCTTCCCTTGCCGCCCGGCAATCCTCCTGCAAGCCCCCAGGGCGCGGAACGCAGCCGCGAGCCATCCACCCGCAGCCGGCATTCCGCCTCGGCGCGGTAAACCCGACGCAGGCCCATGCCACCACGCCAGGTGCCGGCGCCACCGGAGCCATCCACCAACTCGTAGCGCAGCAAAGTCAGCGGATATTCAAGCTCCAGTGCCTCGACTGGCAGGTTCGACGTGTTGGTCATGTGGACATGTACGCCATCCAACCCGTCACCGTTCGGCCGGGCGCCCGACCCGCCACCAATCGTCTCCAGGTAAACCCAGATGCGGCCATCCTCGGGATGTTCTCCGACAAACGTCGCCGAGGCGACGCTGCCATTGCAGGCGGCGATAACCCGCTCCGGCACTGCCTGCGCCAGCGCGCCGTGGATCAGGTCCACCACTCTCTGGCAGGCCGCGATCCGGCCGTTCACCGCGGCCGGATGCACCGAATTCACGATGCTGCCGGCGCGTGCCTCGACCGTTAGCGGCCGTGCCAGTCCGGCATTCGGCAGAATGGTTGGATCGACCACTGCCTTTACCGCGTAATAGACGGTGGAGAGCAGCGCGGTATGGACCATGTTCAGCCCGGCGCGCACCTGGTCGGGCGCATCGAACATGAGGCGCATCGTGTCGCCTGCGACGGTGATGGCGCAGGACATCGGCAGCTCTTCGTCGATCTCCGGGTTGTCGAACCGATCGGAGAACGTATAGCTGCCGTCCGGGATCGCAGCGATGCCTGTACGCATCTTGCGTTCGGCATAGTCGAGCAGCGCGTCGCCCGCCGCCAGCACCGTGTCGCGCCCGTACTTGGCGCACAGTGCGGTCATCCGCTCGACACCCAGCCTGTTCGCGGCCATCTGGGCACGCAGGTCGGACAGCCGCTCCCTCGGCACCTGGCAGTTCAGCAGGAACAGCTCCTGCACATCCTGCTGCAGCTCTCCGGCGCGATACAACCGTATAGGCGGGATGCGCAGGCCTTCCTGATAGATGTGCGCATGGCCTCGGTCGGCAAAATCGGCGTGGTGTGCGGTGTTGACCGCCCATGCGACGATGCTGCCATCGACGAAGATCGGTTCCGCGAGAACGATGTCCGGCAGATGGGTGCCGCCGCCCTCGTACGCATCATTGCCGATGAACACGTCGCCAGGGCGCATCTCGGCAACCGGATGCCGCTTGAGGATATGCGGGATGATGCCGATGAACGAGCCCAGGTGCATCGGAATGTGTTCGGCCTGGCACAAGGTGTCGCCGCGCACATTGAACAGCGCCGTCGAACAATCGCGCCGTTCCTTGATGTTGGTGGAGTACGACGCACGCACGAGCGCCTCGCCCATCTCGTCGGAGATCGAGGAGAGAGAGCTGCCGATCACCTCGACGGTGATCGGGTCGATGGCGACCGCCGGTGCGACGGTGACGGCGATGCTCATGCTGCCTCCAGGATCAGGTTGCCATATGGTTCGACCTGGGCGGCCATCCCCGGCAGCACCACGGTAGTGCTGTCCATCTGTTCGACAACGGCCGGCCCGACTATGCGATTGCCCGCTTGCAGAGCGGCGCGATCATAGATCGGGCAGGTAACGAAACCGCCGGCCTCCGGTAGCCAGACATCGCGCTTGCCGATGATCGCTGCGGACGCGTCCGGACCCCGATCCGGCGAGGGTGAGAACTGCGCCTTGCGCACCAGGCCAGTCGCTTCCGCGCGGAAAGTCACAAGCTGCACTGGCTCTCCTTCGGCAACGAAGCCATACATCCGCCGATGCGCCTCGGCGAACCCATCGGCAAGTGCCGCCAGAGATGCCGCCGTTACCGGACCGTCCGGCAACGGCACGGCGAGTTCATAGTTCTGGCCCGCGTAGCGCATGTCCACGGTTCGGCTGATCCGCCGATCCTGCGGCGCGATAGCCTCTTCCTCGAACCACGTCCCTGCCCGGGTCGCGAGCACCGCGAATGCGCGCTCGATCTCCGGTCGCACCGTATCGGCCAGCGTCAACAGACGCGTGATGGCAAAATCCGCACGCAGATCGGTCAACAGCAGGCCCATCGCACACAGGATCCCCGGCGAGCGCGGCACCAGCACGCGCGCGATGTCGAGTTCCCGAGCCAGCCGCGCCGCATGCAGCGGTCCGGCGCCACCGAATGCCATCAGCGTATAGTCGCGCGGATCATGGCCGCGTTGCACCGA
>DATJJM010000441.1:0-6599 GCA_035492535.1 Acetobacteraceae bacterium
CCGGCCATTGCAGCGGTGCTGTCGCGGTTCTGGCAGGGCGATCGGCTGCCGTATCATCGGCGCATTTACCGCGAGCTGTTCGGGTTCGATCCGCAGGATGGCAGCGTCCGTGCTCCAACGGACTTCCATTGGACGCTGGAGGGCCTGCTCGCGGATTGCGTGATCCTGCCGGGATCCGAGGTGTTTGCCGCGGTCAGCGAGGACCGGCCGCCATCGCAGCAAACCGATGCCGACCTCGCGGCGCTGGGGGCGTTCCCGCGAGTGCATGTACTCCCGCGTATCGAGAATGCCGGGCATTGTCTGTTGCTCGACGACCCGTGGGCCTGCGTCGCGGCGTTGAACCGGCATTTGCGCATCTAGCCCGCGATGACTGGCGCAGACCCCTCCGTCGTCCTGTGCTGGGAGGGCGATCCCAGCTACATCGCTCCGCTGCGGCTGTCGTCGCGGCAGGTCACCATCGGTTTGCGCTATGCCAGTTCGGCGAATGCTTTGGACTGCCCGGATGCGCCGGACATTCTTGTGGCTCCGGGCCAGTACGATCTGCAAGCCACTCTCATCAAGGCAGGATGGGCGGAGCAGCCTGACCTCATTGTGGTCTGGAGCAGTGCGCTGCGGGCCAACCTTCCGGTGAACCTTGGCGCATTCCGATGCCCCAAGCTGCTGATCTGCGGCGACACGCATCACATGCAGCGGCCGATCGGCTTCATGCTTGACTATGCGCGGTCAGAGCCGTTCGACGCAGTCGCATCGGCGTACGATCGGCAGCACCTGCACTGGTTCCTGGCGGCCGGTTTCGAGAACTGCGCATGGCTGCCTGGCATCACGGTTCAGCACGTGCCGATGCCATGGCGCGTGCACCGCGACGACCAGGTCGTATTTGTCGGCCAGACAGGTGCCATGCACGCATGGCGCCAGTCATTGCTCAAGGGCATCGCCGCGGCCGGAGTTCCGCTGCTCGCCGGCCAGGCGACGCGGTCACAGGCAGCGGAATTGTTCTCGCAGTCGCTCGTCTCGTTCAATGGCAGCCTGAATGGCGACCTGAACATGCGGGTGTTTGAGGTGCTTTCTGCCGGCGGTTTTCTGCTGACCGATCGGCTGTCGCCGCAGGCCGGATTGGAATGGCTGCTTCGCCCTGGGGTGGATTGCGAAACCTATCGGGATGCGGCCGAGCTGCTGGACAAGATTGCGTTCTATCGTCGCTCGCCGATGGCCGCGCTGCGGATCGCCGAGCAGGGCGCAGCCACGTATCAACGCGAGCATCTGGCTTGCAGCCGGATCACGCTGCTGCGTCGATGGCTGCTCGACGGCATGCTGCCGGATTGGTGCAATCCGCGTCACGATCTGCGCCTGGCGACGAGTCGTGCGGCCGCGGGGCAAATCCCGCTCCGTGTCGCACTCTACGAAATGGTGCAGGAAAGCCAGCGCGCACGCCGCGAGATATCGGTGCTGATATCGCCGGGATGGCCGGTGGCCGCGGTGATGGATCTGGCCGATCTGGTGCGGACACAGGTCTCGGTGATCGGGCCAAACCCCGCACTGTGCGCTGCGTTGGCAGCGGCCAGCATTTCCGGCCAGGTCGCTATGGTGGAGATCGCCCGTGCGATGGAGCGGGACTGGGACATTGTGCTGACGACAACCGCAGATGCCGCGAGCGAACCATGGCGGCGTCGCGGGCGGCGCGTGGTGTTTGCCGACTTCGCAGGCGGTTGAACCAGGACGTCCATTTCTCGACGGACCCCGGGAATAAGGATCGGCAACGGTCGGTAGAGACGGCACCGCAAAAGGAGTCCTTCCATGGAAATCGACCCGAATTTGCAACGCCGTGGTTTTCTGCAGTGCATGACCTGGGCGGGCACCGCCATGGTCTGGACTGTCGCCGCCGGTGTCCCGCGTTCCCGAATCATCGGCTCGGCTGAAGCCGCGACGACCGACTTCACGTTCGTGCAGATCAGCGACAGCCATCTCGGTTTCGACAAAGCGGCCAATCCGGACGTCACGTCCACGCTGAAACAGGCACTGGATGACGTGGACGCGCTGAAGAAGAAGCCGTCGTTCATGATCCACACCGGCGACATCACGCATCTCTCTAAACCGGCGCAGTTCGATACCGCGTCACAACTTTGCGGTGCGACCAAGCTGACGATGCACACGGTTCCGGGCGAGCACGACGTGCTCGAGGAAGATGGCAAGAGCTACCTCAACCGCTTCGGCAAGGGCGCTAAGGGCGACGGCTGGTACAGCTTCAATGATGGCGGCGTGCACTTCATCGGGCTGGTGAATGTGATGAACCTGCAAGCCAATGGACTGGGCAGCCTGGGCAACGACCAACTCGAGTGGCTGGAGAATGACGTGAAGAACCTGACGGCGAGCACGCCGATCGTGGTGTTCGCGCATGTGCCGCTGTGGATGGTCTACAAGGAATGGGGCTGGGGCACGTCTGATGGTGCGCAGGCGCTGTCGTATCTGAAGAAATTTGGATCGGTGACGGTGCTGAACGGGCACATCCATCAGGTGATGCAGAAGGTCGAAGGGCAGGTCGCATTCCACACCGCACGATCCACCGCGTTCCCACAGCCGGCGCCGGGTACGGCGAAGAGCCCCGGACCGATGGTGGTGCCGGCGGGTGAGCTGAAGGCATACCTCGGCATCGCCAATGTCAGCCTGGTGTCGTCGAAGGCACCTCTGGCGATCGTCGATACGCCACTGGCCGGCTAAGGAGCACAGACATGTCGGAAGTCGTGGAGCCGGGCAGCATCGCCCGGCGCCTGTTGCTGCGCCGTGCTGTTGGCGTGACCGCTCTGGTGTTGGTCGCCGGCCGTAATAATCGTGCGCGCGCGGCCGATGCGGAGGTGGTGATCGACAACTTCACATTTTCGCCGTCGCCGCTGACAGTGAAGGTGGGAACGACGGTCACCTGGGAGAACCGCGACGACATGCCGCACAGCGTGGTGTTTCCGGTGACGAAGGTGAAGTCGCCGGCGATGGATACTGACGGCAGCTTCAAGCACACATTCGATCAGCCGGGTACATTCGACTATGTGTGCGGGATGCACCCTTTCATGCGTGGACAGGTGGTGGTGCAGGCCTAGTTGTGCGTCATGGCGATGAATGACGAAGCAGTCTCGCTGGAGACTGCTTCGTCACGCCGTTCCTCGCAGTGACAGTTCGAGCAGACCCGTGATGCGCTTGGCGAATTGAGCGGGTTCCCGCGGCAGATCGCCTTCCTGCACCCGCGCCAGGTCGAGCAGCGTATTGGCGGCGTCCCCGATCAGGGTTTCGTCGTCCAGCTTGGCGGTGAGCGCCTCGACCAGCTTGTGGCGCGGGTTAAGTTCCAGCACGGGCACCGCGGGCATCATGGCGCGGCCGGCACGGCGCAGCAGGCGCTGCATTTGCAGGTCGGGGCCGTGTTCCCCGGCGGCGAGGATCACCACGCTGTCGGTCAGGCGATTGGTGGCGCGGACATCGGACACCGCATCGCCGAGCGCCTTCTTCATCGCGGCCAGCAGCGTGGAGATGTCCGGTGCGTCGGTGTCGTTCTCCTCGTTGGTTGCCTGCGTGACGCTCTTGATCTACTTGCCTTCGAAGCTGTCGAGCCGCTCCGGCCAGAACGCGTCGATGGGATCGGCGAGCAGCAGTACCTCGGTTTCCTTGGCACGAAAGCCTTCGAGCTGAGGCGAGCTTTTCAACGCGTCGATGTTATCGCCTGCGAGATACCAGATCGTGTCCTGGCCAACCTGCATGCGGGAGAGATAGTCAGGCAGCGAGGTGACGCCTTCCTGCGTGGAAGAGTGGAAGCGCAGTAGAGGCGCGATCTCGGCGCGGTGCTCGGAGTCTTCCCACACGCCTTCCTTCATGACCTGGCCGAAGTTGTCCCAGAACTTATTGTAGTCCTCGGCCTCCTTGGCACGCGTCTTCAGTTCCGACAGCGCGCGGCCGGTCAGCGCCTTGCGGATGCGGCCGATCACCGGCGTGGCCTGCAGCATCTCGCGGGAGACGTTGAGCGGCAGGTCTTCCGTATCCACAACGCCCTGCACGAAGCGCAGCCAGGTCGGTAGCAGCTCGGCCTTGTCCGTGATGAACATGCGCCGAACGTGCAGCTTCACATGGGAGTCGCGGTCGCCGTCGAACGGTTCGAACGGCTTCATGCCTGGGACGAACAGCAGCGCATGGAATTCCAGCATGCCCTCGGCGCGCCAGTGCAGCGTGGCCCACGGCGTGTCGAACATGTGGCCGAGGTGCCGGTAGAACTCGTTGTAGGACTGTTCGGTGATCTCGCTCCGTGGCTTGCGCCAGAGCGCGGTGCCCTCGTTTGCGGGCTGGTCCTTGCCGTCGCGGGCGATGGTGATGGGCAGCGTGATGTGGTCGGCCCATTTGCGCACGATCGTTTCCAGCCGCATTGGGTCGAGGTACTCGTCGGCGTCCGACTTGATGTGCAGCACGATGTCGGTGCCCGCGGTCTCGCGTGTGGCCGGTGCGATGGTGAACTGGCCGGCACCGTCCGAGGCCCAGGTGAAGGCTTCTTCCGACCCGGCCTTGCGCGAGGTGACCTCCACCCGGTCGGCGACCATGAACGCCGAGTAGAAGCCGACGCCGAACTGGCCGATCAGGCTGGGGCGTTCCTCCGGCTTGGCGGAAGCCAGCGCGGCGCCGAACGCACGGGTGCCCGAGCGGGCGATGGTGCCCAGGTTGTCGATCATGTCCTGGCGGCTCATGCCGATGCCGTCGTCAGCGATGTGCAGGCTGCGGGCGTCCTTGTCGGGAACGATGCGGATCTTGGCGTCCGGTGGAGGAGCAAGGGCCGGGTCGGTCAGCGCCTCGAACCGGCGCCGGTCCATCGCGTCGGCGGCGTTGGCCACCAGTTCGCGCAGGAATATTTCGCGTTCCGAGTAAAGCGAGTGGACCACCAGGTCCAGCAGGCGGCCGACCTCGGCACCAAAATCATGCTTTTCCGCAACGGCATCGTTCATCGCGCAACCTCCTTGCGGCGCGCGATATGCGACGGAAGCCGGCGAGTTTCAATGCGCAGGTGGAGCGGGGCCGCGATCAGTCCTTGTAGGAGGGGTCGAGCCGGTCTGCGAGGCGGATGCAGGCCGCCCAATCCTTGCCCCCCTTCAGCGAGTTACCGCCCTGCATGAACTGGCTGTGGGCGTAGTCACAGGCTGCCTTGCTGGGGACGGTGTAGTTGCCCTCGCCGGCCGCCAGCGCTGCGATCTGGCCCTGGCAGGCCATTTCCAGCCAGTGATGACTGACGACGCATTCCGCGACGCTCTCGCCGCAGACCAGGACTCCGTGGTTGCGCAAGATCATGAAGGCGCCGCCGTCGAGGTCGCGTATCAGCTTGGGCGTCATGTCGTGGTCGAATTCGAAGCCTTCGAATTCGTGGTACTTCAGCTCGCCATGAAACCGCAGCGCATGCTGGTTGATCGGCAGCAGGCCGAACTTATGCGCGGCAACACCCATGCCGGCGACGGTGTGGGTGTGGAGGGTTGCGTTGAGGTCCGGGCGACCACGCAGCAGCCCCGCATGGATGATCAGGGCGCCGCCCTTGATGGTCCTGACGTCGGTATCCGTCAGCACGTTGCCATCGAAATCGACCTTCAGCAGCGAGGACGCCGTCACCTCCGCGAACATCCAGTCCGTGCGCTTGATCAGCATGTGATCCGGCTCGCCGGGCACGCGCAGGCCGAAATGATTATACGTCATGTCGTTCACGCCATAATGCGCCAGCACGCGGTGCCCGGCCGCAAGCTCGACCCGGGCGCGCCACTCCGCGGGGCTGACCTGCTCACGAACAGAACTTCCCTTGGCGACGAGCTGGACGGCCATGCGGCTTCCCCTATCACGGTGGCATTGCCGGAGTTGGCCGCCACGCGCGGGGCAATGTCAAACCCGCGCATGTCGGCAACGATTGGTCGGCGATCGCCTACCAGATGAACCGCAGCCCGGCGTTGACCGACTGTGCACTGCTGCTGCCGCTGATCGCACCGCCGTAGCCGACGAAGACCGCCATCGGCCAGGACGCGACGTCGATATCGGCGGCCAGTCCGACCAGTGCGGCATCCCTGCCGATGGGTGCGCTGCTCAGCGCGAACCCACTGCCGTTGAGACCCTGGAAGCTTGCCGTGACGCTCGCCGCGTTGTCGGCGAACTCGTGCGACCAGCCGAGCCGGCCGGTGACGGTCATCCGGACCCGCTCGCTCAAAACGAATCCGCGCTGCGCACTGACCGCGAGCGTGGTCTCGGCGCTGCCGAGTGTCGCGCCGCCGATGTTCTCCGCCAGCAGTCTGCCGCTCTCCGCCACGCCGCCCAGATGCAGAGCGAAGCCACCGAAGCCGACGCTCGGCTCGACCAGCCAGCCGCCGAGATTCTGCTGCACGCCGATACGCGCACCGCCGCCGCCGGCCAGACCGTCTGTGCTGCCGCGCGTCCCCGTGCCGAACAGAGACAGGTCGCGGCGCACGTTCTCCTGCTGGTACATCAGGCCCAACTGCGCGTCCGCGAACACCGCGCCACTCTGCCATTGGCCGTAGCCCACCAGTTGCGCCGTCGTGTTGGTGGCCTTTCCACCTGCCTGCGACCATGTCTGGCCATCGACGGTT
>DATJJM010000442.1:0-6754 GCA_035492535.1 Acetobacteraceae bacterium
GCCTCGACGCTGGACGTGGTGAACCGCGTGAAGGCGGCACTGCCTGCGATCCAGAAGGCGGCGCCTCCGGGCATGCAGATTCATCTGCTGTTCGATCAGTCGGTGTTCGTCACACAGGCGATCACCAGCGTGGTGCGCGAGGGAGCCATTGCCGCCGGCCTGACCGCGCTGATGATCCTGGTGTTTCTCGGTTCATGGCGCTCGACACTCGTGGTGATGGTGTCGATCCCGCTATCGATCCTGACCTCGCTCGCCGTGCTGACCGCGCTCGGGCAGACGATCAACACCATGACGCTTGGCGGGCTGGCACTCGCAGTTGGCATCCTGGTCGATGATTCGACCGTGACGATCGAAAACACCCACCGACTACTTGAGGACGGTACCGAGTTCGACACCGCTGTCCTGAACGGCGCCGCAGGTATCGCGGTCCCGACATTGATCTCCACCCTGGCGATCTGCTGCGTGTTCGTCTCGGTGTTCTTCCTGCAGGGCGCGGCGCGCTACCTGTTCACACCGCTGGCGATGGCCGTGGTGTTCGCGATGCTCGCCTCCTACGGCATATCGCGCACGCTCACCCCCATCGTCATCCGCCTGTTGCTGCGCAGCGAGCACGAGAACCATGGGGCCGCGCCTGGCTGGCTTGGCCGCTTCCATGCGCGCTTCAATGTCGGCTTCGACCACTTCAAGGAATTCTACGACTGGCTGCTTGCGGGCATCATGCGCCGGCGCGTGCTCACGCCGCTGGTTGCCTGTGTCATCGTGGGCGGCGCGGCCGTGCTGTCACTGCAGGTCGGACGCGACTTCTTCCCCCAGGTCGATGCGGGCCTGATCCAGCTCCATGTCAGGACGCCGGCGCGCACCCGCATCGAGCGGACCGAGCAGATCTTCGCCTCGGTCGAACAGGCCATCCGCCAGCAGATCCCGCCCAAGGAGCTTGGCTTGGTGCTCGATAATATCGGCCTGCCGCAACGGGTGTACAACATGGCATTCACCGACGGCACCGCAATCGGCGTGAACGACGGCCAGATCCTGTTGCAGCTGAATGAAGGCCACGCCCCGACTGCGGACTACATCAAGAAGCTGCGGCAGGTGCTGCCCGTGCAGTTCCCCAGCGTGCAGTTCTATTTCCAGCCGGCCGATCTTGCGACACAGGTGCTGAACTTTGGCGTGCCGTCGCAGATCGACGTGCAGGTGCAAGGCCGCGATCGTGCCGCCAACATCGCCATCGCCGAACAGCTGCGCCAGCAGCTCGCCACTATCCCAGGGCTGGTGGATGTGCACGTGCAACAGGAACTCGATGCGCCCGAACTGTCCTATACGATTGACCGCACGCGGGCGCAGCAGCTTGGCCTGACCCTGCAGCAGGTCGCCAACGACCTGAACATCAGCCTGAGCTCGTCCGAGCAGGTGTCACCGAACTTCTGGACCGATCCGAAGAACGGCATCCCGTATTACTTCGCCGTGCAGACCCCGGAATATCGACTGTCCAGCAAGAACGCGCTCGACAACACGCCGATCGGCAGCTCGCTGTCCGATGGCGCGGTGGTGCCCGAGACATTCGGCAATGTCGCCTCCGCGCATCGGGAGTCGGTCGAATCGGTCTACAACCATTCCAACATCCAGCCGGTCTACGATGTATATGCCAGCCTGCAGGATCGCGACCTGGGCAGCGCGGCAGCGGATATCCAGCGTGTCGTCCAAAGCCTGCAGGGCAAGCTGGGGCCAGGCGACCGCATCGTCATCCGCGGCCAGATCGAAAGCATGAACGGTGCCTTCACCCAACTGACCATCGGCCTGCTGTTTGCCGCTGTGTTCGTCTATGCGCTGATGGTGGTGAACTACCAGAGCTTCCTCGATCCGCTCGCCGTCATCCTCGCGCTGCCAGGCGCTGGCAGCGGCATCATCCTGATGCTGTACGTGACGGGCACCACACTGAGCGTGCCGTCCATGATGGGCGCCATCATGTCCGTGGGCGTCGCGTCCGCGAACTCGATCCTGCTGGTGACCTTCGCGCGCGAACAACGTGAAGCCGGCATGAGCGCGTTCGATGCAGCGATGTCCGCCGGCACCACGCGGCTGCGCCCCGTCCTGATGACGGCCGCGGCGATGATCGTCGGCATGATCCCGATGGCCATCGGTGGCCCGGGCGAGGAACAGAATGCCGTGCTGGCGCGCGCGGTCATCGGCGGCGTGGTCGTCGGCACCATGACCACGCTGCTGTTCGTTCCTTATCTCTACTCCGTCATCGGACAGTTCGAGCGGCGCCGCGCCGAACTGCCGCCAAGCCTCTTGCAGCACAGGGCCACGATATGAACGAACAATCCCCGACACCGCCCGACGCCTTGCAGCGAGAGAGCAAGCAGACGACAGCGGCGGATCCGCAGCTCGAACGCGACCGCCGGCGGACCGCGCGTTGGCTCGGGCTTGGTATTGCGGCGCTGCTCGCGGCGCTCGTCGCGACCGGGATGGTTGAACACGCGTCGCAGCGCGCGGAAGCCGTGGATACGCTGCAGGTGATGCGGGCGGCGGTGCCGATTGTCCGCATCGAGGCAGTGAAGTCGGTGGATACGCCGCGGCAAATCGATCTGCCGGGTACCTTGCAGCCATTCGACAGTGCGACGCTGTTCGCCCGTGCCACCGGCTATATCAGCCAGCGCAACGTCGATATCGGCAGCCATGTGCGCAAGGGTGATGTGCTGGCGGTGATATCCGCGCCCGATCTCGATGCACAGCTCGAGCAGGCTCGCGGCCAGTTGGCGCAGATGCAGGCGGCCTATGTGCAGGCACAGGCCAACCGCGACCTTGCGCACGCCACCAACAGCCGGACGACGCAACTGGTGCAGCAGGGGTGGGACAGCAAGCAGCAGGGCGATACCGATCGGTTGACCCTTGCATCGCAGATCGCCGCGGTCGCAGTGGCGCACGCGAACGTCCAGGCGCAGCAGGCGCAGGTGGATCGATTGGTGCAGCTGACCGGCTTCGAACGCGTGGTCGCGCCGTTCAACGGCGTCATCACCGCACGGCAGGTGGATGTCGGCAGCCTCGTCACAGCCGATGCCAACAGCGGAACACCGCTGTTCTCGATCGCCCGGACCGATGTCCTTCGGGTGCAGGTGTACGTGCCGCAGGATGACTATTTTGGCCTGAAGGACGGGGAGCAGGCTACGGTGACCGTGCCCGAGCTGCCAGGCCGGACATTCCACGGCACTGTCGCACGCAACGCCAGCGTGCTGCAGCAACAGACCCGTACGCTGCTGACCGAGGTCGATGTCGACAATGCCAGCGGCAAGCTTGCCGGCGGTCTGTACGGCATCGTGCATCTGGATGTGCCGCGTCAGGAGCCGGTGTTCATCCTCCCCTCGCAGGCGGTGATCTTCAACCAGGACGGCCTGAGCGCCGCGGTCTATCGGGATGGCACGTTGCAACTGCGCCATCTGGATCTTGCCGCCGATGACGGCGCCCAGGTCGAAGTACGCAGCGGTCTGCAGGCAGGCGATCAGGTTATCCTCGATCCACCCGTGAACGCGGTTGACGGTATGCGCGTCGGCACCGCATCGCCGCCAACAACGTTTACGGCAACAAGTTCGGCGCGGAGTTGACCAGCTGCCGAACGGCTTGCAGCAGTTAAGCGCGTGTTGCGCTTGACCCGGCTCGCCAACAATTGGCACGCATTGTCGCATGAAGTGGTGCGTTCCACGGGCGCTGGCCTGCCTGATGCTGTGCAGCATGCTGCCCGTGTCGCCTGGCGCGGTGGCGCAGAGCACCGCCACCCAGCCCGCGCCATCGCATCAACCCGCGCCCAAACCGAAATCCACGCCCGTGGTCAAGCCACACGGCCCGACGCATGCGCAGAAGCCGCCGGCGCAGAAGCACGCCACGCCCACCCCGCCCTTGCCTCCGGTGCCGACGGAACCGCCGGCGCCGGCAGTGATCGGGCAACCTAAGCCGGTACCCGAGCAGGACCCGAACAAGGGCTCCGTCACCCAGCTGCCAATCCCGCGCTTCGTGTCGCTGCGCGCGGACGAGGTGTATCTGCGCGCCGGTCCCGGCACGCGCTACCCGATCGAGTGGGTCTACAAGCGCCGTGAGCTGCCGGTGGAAATCCTGCGCGAGTTCGATGTGTGGCGCCTTGTGCAGGATCCCGATGGCATCAAGGGCTGGATGCATCAGGCCACGCTGTCGGGCCGGCGCAGCTTCATGGTCACCGGAGCCGAAGCCACGCTGCGCCGCGATCCGCAGGAGACAGCCGCACCGGTTGCCGTCCTGAAGGCGGGTGTGATCGGGCGGCTGCGGTCCTGCGCAGCCGGCGCGGACTGGTGCCAGGTGCAGGTTGGCGACTACCGCGGCTATCTGATGCGGAGCCAGTTCTGGGGCACGTTGCCTGCCGAGGCAGTGGCGGGAGGCTGACCTCCCGTCTATGCTGGCTGCATGGACAAGGATGTGCCCCGCGCCCCCCACGACCTGGGCGGTGTCTCGAAGTTCCTGTGCGAGCCGGTCGATGTCGAGCCGCACGCTCTGACCGATTTCGACAAGGAGGTCGACGCCCTGCGCGGCATCCTCGGCGTCAAGCAGGTGATGTCGGTGGACGAATTGCGCCGCGGGATCGAGGCGATCCCCGAGGCCGAGTACCACCGGCTCAGCTATTACCGGCGCTGGATCCGCTCGATCACCGACAACCTGCTGGTCAAGGGCGTGATCACCGAGGCGGAACTGCGCGCGGCACTGGAGCGGGTGTGATGTTCCCGCCCGGCGCCCTGGTTCGTGTCAGGAACGATTGGCCGGAGACACGCGGCCCTGTGCATATCCGCACACCGCATTATCTGCGCGGCATGCCGGGCAGAGTGGTCCGTCTGCTGGGCGCCTACCCCAATCCGGAGGACCTGGCATTCGCGCGGCCCGCGGCAACCCGCGCGCTTTACCACGTCGCGTTCGATCAGCCGGCGGTCTGGCAGGAAGGTCAGGGCGGCGACGAACTGCTGGTGGAACTCTACGAACATTGGCTGGAGCCCGTCCAATGAACGTCCTGGAGACCGACGGTGAAAAGCTGCTCGTCGCGGTGCGCGACCTGCTGGCGGCCAAAGGCCTGGTGTCCAGCGCCGAGATCGCGGAGCGCATCGCCATCACCGATGCCGCCAATCCCGGTCGCGGTGCACGCATGGTGGCCAAGGCGTGGACCGATCCCAGCTATCGCGCCCTGATGCTGTCGGACGGCACCAGGGCGGCCGAGGCACTCGGCATCCCAATGCGCGGGGTGGCGCCGCTGGGGGTGCTGGAGAACACCGACGAGGTGCACAACCTTGTCGTCTGCACCCTGTGCAGTTGCTATCCGCGCGCAGTGCTCGGCTATCCGCCGTTCTGGTTTAAATCCGCCGCCTATCGTGCCCGCGCGGTACGCGATCCCCGCGGTACGATCGCCGAATGGGGCACCGTTCTGCCCGAGGGAACGAAGATCCGTGTGGTTGATTCCACCGCCGACTATCGCTGGATGGTGATCCCACGCCGTCCCGCCGGCACGGACGGCTGGACCGAAGAACAGTTGGCCGCGATCGTCCGCGAAGGCGACATGATCGGGGTGACCGTCCCGGTCGCCGGTTCGTAACGCTCCACCAGATACAGCGGCCGCCGCTTCGTCTCGTGGAAGACGCGGCCGAGGTATTCGCCGATGATCCCCAAAGTGACGAGTTGCGTCCCGCCCAGGAACAGGACCACGGCCATCAGGCTGGGATAGCCGGCGACCGGATTGCCGAACAGCAGCGTCCGCAGAATGAGTTGCGCGCCGAACACCACCGCAAAGGCAGCCACGCCGAGCCCCAGATAGGTCGCCAGCTTGAGCGGCATGACCGTGTGGCTGGTGATACCCTCGATCGCCAGATCCCACAGACCCCAGAGCGACCACTTGGTCGTGCCGCCGCCGCGCGGGTCACGGTCATACTCGACCGCGATGCTGGGAAAGCCCACCCAGGCGAACAATCCCTTCATGAAGCGATGGTGCTCGCGCAGTTGCTGCACGGCCTCCACGACACGACGGCTCATCAGCCGGAAGTCGCCGACGTCCTGTGGCAGCTCGACATCGCTGAGCCTGCGCATGGCGCGATAGAAGGCAGCGGCCGTGGCCTTTTTTAGCCAGGTCTCGCCGTCGCGCCTGCGGCGGTGGGCGTAGACCATGTCGTAGCCCTCGTGCCATGCGGCAATCAGTCGCGGAATGACCTCGGGCGGATCCTGCAAGTCGGCGTCGATCACGATCACCGCGTCGCCGTGCGCGTGATCCAACCCGGCCGTGGTGGCGATCTCCTTGCCGAAGTTGCGTGACAGGTTGACCAGGGCGATGTGGGGATCGGTCGCGCGCATCGCCTCGATGAGGCGCAGTGTCGTGTCGCAACTGCCGTCGTTGACGTAGATCGCCTCCCACGGCGTATCCAGCGTTGCCATCACAGCGGCAAGACGGCGGTGCATCTCGCCGATGACGGCAGCCTCGTTGAACGTCGGGATGACAACGGAGATGACCGGTTCGGCGTACGGATGTGTGTCCATGGCGCGGGGGCACCATGGTGCAGCCGTGTGAAGATTTGGCTAAGACCGCCGCCTAGACCTGCAGGAATCCGACCAGGCGCTCCGCCTCGGCGACGATGGGTTCGGCGATCGCCGCCGCCCGGGCCGCGCCGTCACGCAGTACGGCGTCGACATGCGCCGGGTCGTCCAGCAGCCGGCGCGTTTCCGTGGCGATCGGGCTGAGCCTCTCCACCAGCACCGCGGC
>DATJJM010000443.1:0-3831 GCA_035492535.1 Acetobacteraceae bacterium
CTCCAGCACGTGCCGATTGGCCTCCAGCCCATACGACCAGAAATCATCGCCCATCAGCCGCCGCGCCGCATGCAGCTGTTCGTCGATGAACGGCAGCGTCACCTTGGACGCCGCGACCGTCCCCAGCCTCTCCAACGCGCGCGCTTTCGCAAGCTCGAATGCCTTCAATGCGGCGACCGGCAGCCAGGGATGCCGGTCCGCCAGCGAACGGCGAATGCCCAGGATGTGCATGATCGGAAAGATGCGCGTCTTGCGGAACCATTCCGCCGCTGCGGCAGCCGGATCGGGAAACAGCCAGCGCACCTGCGGATGCCGGCCAAAGCATGACGGCGCGCGCGGGCCGATCACCGCATCGATCTTACCGTCCGCCAGCATCCCGGAGATGGTCGCGCCCTCCGGCGCATCCTCGATCCGCACATCGCGCGGCAGGTTCAGCGTGATCTTCTCGATCCGCCCCGGCTGATCATATCCGCCGCGCACCCAGGTCACATCTGACGGCTTCACGCCGTACTCGTCCTCCAGCACGGCCCGCGTCCATACATTTGCCGTGACCTGGTATTCCGGCACGCCGACGCGCTTGCCCTTCAGGTCCTCGGGCCGCGCAATACCATGATCGCTGCGCACATAGATCGAGTTGTGGCGGAACGCGCGTGACGGAAACACCGGCACGCCGACATACGGGCAGTCGCCGGCGGCGGTCTTCACCGTGAAGCTGCTCATCGACAGTTCGCAGATGTCGAAGTCGGCGTGACGGAAGGCGCGGAAGAAGATCTCCTCCGGCTCCAGCAGCATGAACACCGGATCGACGCCATCCATCTGCACGCTGCCATCCACCAGCGGGCGGACCCGGTCATAGTCGCCAACGGCGACGGATAGCTGAAGCTTGCTCATGGCGTCATCGTGCACTGGGTGCGAGGAGGCGGCAATCCGGCTCGCCCTCGCGGCGAACCGCGTCTATAGTTGCGGCAAAACAAGGGAGGGGCGGCCATGTCGTTGCGCACGCTTCGTTGGTGTCTGGCGTTGTCCTTGGCTTTGCTGTTCTGTGGCACCGCCACCGTGCACGCCGAACAACGTGCGCCATCCGGCCGGGTGGTTATGGCCTGGCACGTGACGATCTCACCGAGCTGGTTCGATCCTTCCACCGCGCCGCCGCAGATCACGCCATTTGGCATGCTTTATGCGATCCACGATGCGCTGGTTCGGCCTTACCCGGGACAGAAGATGGGACCGAGCCTAGCTGAATCGTGGACCGAGAGCGAAGACGGCTTGGTGTATGAATTCAGGCTGCGTCCAAACCTGAAGTTCCACAATGGCGATCCGGTGACAACCGAGGACGTGGCGTTCAGTTTCCAGCGTTATCGTGGTGCCGCCGCCAAGACCCTGCACGAACACGTCACGCAGGTGGAGATCGTCGATCCGCGCGTGGTACGCTTCCACCTGAACGCGCCGTGGCCGGACTTCATGACCTTCTTCGGCACGACCGCCAGCGCCGCCGGTATCGTCGTGCCGAAGAAATACCTCAGCGAGGTCGGCGACGACGGCTTCAAGAAACATCCTGTCGGCGCAGGGCCGTACAAGTTTGTCAGCACCAATCCAGGTATCGAGATCGTGCTGGAGGCCAACACCGACTACTGGCGCCGTGTGCCGAACGTGAAGACGCTGGTGATGCGCAGCATTCCCGAAGCGACGACACGCGCGCTGAGCGTGCAGACCGGCGAGTCGGACATTGCCATCGCGCTCGACGGGCCGGATGCCGAGGGCCTCCAGAAGAGCGGCGTTCAGATCGTATCGTCGAAACATGCGTCGATCTTCTGGATCGAGTTCCCTAAGCAATGGGACCCCGCCTCTCCCTGGCACGACATCCGTCTGCGCCAGGCGGTGAACTATGCGTTGGATCGCAAGGGAATCAACCAGGCGGCCTGCCTCGGTTTCTGCCCGCCCGCCGGCGTCATCGTGCCGCGTGTGATGGATTTCGCGTTACAGGTGGAGCCACCGCCATATGATCCGGACAAGGCAAGGAAACTCCTCGCTGATGCCGGCTATCCCAATGGAATCGATGTCGGAGACTTCGTCGCGATTCCCGGTTTCCCGACCGTGGCGGAGGCCGTGGTCAACGACCTGAACGCAGTCGGCATTCGCGTCAGACTGCGGCAGATGGAGCGCGCGACGTTCTATGCCAACTGGCAGGAGAAGAAGCTGCCATCGATCTACATGGCGGCCTCGGGTAATTCCGGCAACGCCGCGAGCCGGGTGGAAGCCTTCATCTGGTCGAAGGGCAGCTACGCCAATGGCGGCTATCCGGATATCGACGAGATGTTCCTGCAACAGGCCGGCGAGCGCGACGTGAAGCAGCGGGAAGCAATGCTCGACCGGATCCAGCAGCTCACGATCGACCGGGCGATGTTCGCGCCGATCATGGACCTGCGAACGCTGAATGGCATCGGGCCACGGGTGACGAGGCACACGATCACCGATGTCTGGCTGAGTCCATTCCCGTCCTATGAGGACATGGAAATCAAGGGATAGCGATCACCACAGGAGGGCGTAGTTTGCAACGGCAAATCATGGCGATCGCCGGCGTCGAGCTCGAGCTGTTCGAGTTCGGCAACGGCCCCCCGATGCTGTTCCTGCACGGCGCGAACGGGTTCGCGCCGGAACATCCCTACGTGCCGATGTTGTCCGAGCGGCACCGGCTGATTGCTCCGTCGCATCCTGGTTTCGGCAACTCCAGTCTGCCCGACTGGATCGATGCGGTTGACGACGTCGCCTATATCTATCTCGAGCTGCTGCATCGGCTCGGCATCGATCAGCTCGACGTCATCGGCTGCTCGTTGGGTGGCTGGCTGGCGTGTGAGCTTGCCACCAAGTCACCGCAGCTCGTGCGTCGCCTGGTGCTGGTCGCGCCCGTCGGCGTCAAAACCGGCCCGGTCGATCGGCTCGATATCCCTGACATCTTCGCACTGCCACAAAGTGAGCTGGAGAAACTGCTGTTCCACGATCCGGAGCGCATGCGCATGGACCCATCGCGTCTCACCGACGAGCAGCTGGCGATCTCCGTCCGCAATCGCGAGACGACGGCACTGCTGACCTGGGAACCGTATATGCACAATCCGAAGCTGCCGCATCGCCTGCACCGGATCGCCGCGCCGACACTGTTCGTCCGCGGTGAAAGCGATGGACTGGTTTCGGCTTCGTATATCGAATCGTATGCGCGCCTGCTGCCGGATGCGCGTGTCGTGACGATCGCCGCTGCCGGTCACGCGCCACAACTGGAACAGACCGAAGAACTCGCCCGGACGGCACTGGCGTTTCTGGAATCGGGAGACCTGCGATGAAGGCCTGGCATTTCAGCGAGAACGCCTATCCGTACCTGCCGCCGGCGGATGAGTACGAGTCGATCCGCGTCAGCCTGCCGAACCGTATCTACGATCCGGAGAAGGGCGCCGCGCTGTACGACCGGTTCCTCGACGAATGGCTGATCGCCGAGGACGAGGGCATGGAGATCATGCTCAACGAGCACCACCAGACGGCAACCTGCGTCGATCCCGCGGCACCTTTGGTGCTGGCCGCGCTGGCCCGACTCACCAGCAAGGCGCGGCTGCTGATCCTCGGCAATCCGATCGCCAACCGCCGCCAGCCGGTCCGTGTGGCGGAAGAGATGGCGATGGTGGATGTGCTGTCGCGTGGCCGCCTCGAAGCCGGCTTCGTGCGCGGCGTGCCGTATGAGGTACTGCCCGCCAACAGCAATCCCGTGCGCATGAACGAGCGGCAGTGGGAGGCGCTTGACCTCATCGTGAAGGCGTGGACCACGCATGATGGACCGTTCAGCCA
>DATJJM010000444.1:0-22874 GCA_035492535.1 Acetobacteraceae bacterium
TGGAGCATCTCGGCGTGAAGCACCTGCGTGCCGTGGTCGGGCCGTCCTACGGTGGGTTCCAGGCCTTCCAGTGGGCCGTGACGTTCCCTGACTTCATGGACGGCATCGTGCCGGTGGTGACGTCGCCGCAGGCGCAGAGCACGGATCGCGTGGCAACGCTACGGGCGCGTTTCGAGCGCAATCCCAACTGGCACGGCGGCGACTACTACGATACGCCGGGCATGTTCGACTCGCTCCTGGAGCTGCGCGTGGAAACGTTGAAGCGCTACGGCATGCCTGGCTCCGACGACGAGATCACGCGCGTCGCCTCGGTCTGGGCGCGCGAGTTCGATGCAAATTCATTGGTCATCCTTGGGCGCGCGATGGAGGCCTACGACGTGACGCCCGACATGCGGCGCATCGGCGTGCCGGTGCTGTACGTGCTGTCGCGCACCGATGTCCTCTTTCCGCCAAACCTGGCGCCCGACGTGATGGCGAAACTGCGCGATGCCGGTGTGGAGGCGAGCTACTTCGAGATCGACACCGAGCTCGGCCACACGGCGTCAGGGGCCGACGCGGTGAAGTGGGCGCCGGCCCTGCGTGCCTTCATGGAGCGTTTGCGATAGCTAAGCCTCCGGGGCGACGCCAACGTATTTGTATTGATGAATGAGGTCATCTGTCGGGTGGGCGGTATCGTGCTTGACCTGGAACACCGCGACAACCCGCTGCCTGATATCGCCGTTGTCGTCGAAGCTGACGTCCCCTTGCAGGGTCTTGAGCTTCGTGGCGGCGATAGCGTCCCGCACGGCAACCCGTTCCACGGGCTTGCCTGATTTTGCGACGCGCTCGATCGCATCGATGACGACCATCGCCGCATCATAGGCAGTGATCGAATAATCGGACGGCTGGCGCCCGGTCTTGGCGGTGAAGCGCTTCACCCACGGTTGCAGCTCGGAATCCTCCATCATGTGCGGGCTGGCGACGGTTGCGTACCAGCCATTCGCCGACGGAAAGCCGGCGCCTTGCAGGATCGACGGACCGTACATGCCGTCACCGCCTGCCTTGATGGCATCCGGAATGAGATCATAGGACTGCTTGGCGAGTTTCACGCCGGCCTGCGCATCGCCGCCATAGTAGATGGCCTGCGCGCCAAGTGCCTTGATCTTGGTCAGTGCCGGCGTGTAGTCGGCCGCCTTCGGATCGAGGCGATCATGTCCCAACACCTGGATGCCGCGTTTCTTCGCCTGTGCCTCGAAGGCGGCGGAGATGCCGATGCCATAGGCGCCACTGTCATCCAGACCGTATACACTCTTCACCTTCAGAGTGTCGGCGAAGTAGTTGGCCATGTTGGGGCCCTGGTAGGCATCGGTGGTGACGGTCCGGAAGTAAACGGCTTTGCCGGCCGGCCGGTACAGCGTGGCGAATTTCGGATCGGTGATATCGGGGTTGGTCGAGGTGGGCGTGATCGTCGCGAGATTGCCCTGGCTGAAGATCGGCGACATCGCCTTGCCGGGTGTGCTGCTCATCGGACCGAGTGCTGCGACGACGGAGGGATCGGCCACCATCTTGCGCACGTTGGTGGCGCCCTGGGCGGGATCGTACTGGCCCGCCGTCGCGGTGCCATCATCCAGCAGCAGCACGTTCAGATGGTAGCCGGAAGGGCCGCCTTTCTCATTGGCTTCATCGATGGCGAGCATGAACCCGTCGCGGATACGAACGGCGGTCTCGGCATCGGCGCCGGTGAGTGAGAGATCGATGCCGATGGTCACGGACTTGTCGGCGGCGTGGCCGCGCCGCGTGCCGAGTGCGAGCACAGCGGCGGAAGTTCCGATGCGGAAGGCTGCACGGCGTGTGATGTGCGTCATGTTCCGAAGCCCCCAGTCTATTGTTTATGACCGAGCGTAGCCGCGGGCGGGCTGGTGCTCAACTTTGCTGATCTAGCCGTCATCCGTGAGTGTTGGCCACAAGGCATCAGCGCCGCGCGCACAGACATAGGCGCCGACCTTTGCTGCCCATTCGGTGTCGCCGCCGAACTCATCGCGCCATGACCACAGGCGCCGCGTCGAGAGTTGCAGCGCGTATTCCTTGGTGAAGCCGATTGCTCCATGCACCTGATGCGCGATCTCCGAGGCGATCGTGGCGGCATCGCCGACGCGCGTTTTGGCGACGCCTGCAAGGAACTCCTGCTTCGCCGGATCGCTCTCTGACAGAGCCTCGACGCCGGCATCGGCAGCGGCACCGGCGGCCGCGACCTGGCCGGCCAACACGGCGAGGTTCTGCTGCACCGCCTGGAACTTGCCGATCGGGCGGCCGAACTGCTTGCGCTCGCCGGCATAGGTGACGGCGGTGTCGAGCGCGCGCTCCATGGCGCCGGCCATCATCATGGCGCGAGCCAGGGCGCCGCGGCGATACAGCGCTGCCTGATCGATTCCCGTCGGCGCAGGTGCCACTTCGTTGCCGGACAACCCGGCTCCCGAGAACTCGTATGTGTCGCGTGGTTCGCCGGCCATGTTGGCGCCGGGCGTTGGCGGTGTTGCGCCCGGGATGCCGTCGCCGAAGACAACCATGGTGTTGCCGTCTGGATCGGTGGCGATGAACGCGGCCTGGCTCGCCTGCTGGCCCCATGGCAGGCGGCTTGCGCGTCCGAACAGGCGCCAGCCGTTGCCGTCGCGTTGCAGTGTCAGTTTGTCGGAGGCGCGGACAGGACCAACCGTCATCGGTCCTTCGCCAGGCGTGAATCCGGCCGAGGACGCGAGCCAGGCGGCCAGCATCGTCTCGGCGAGCGGTATCGGGGCGGCATGGCGGCCGGCGACGCGCAGCACGGCGTAGAGATCGGACCATTCGACGTCCGAGCCGGCGACGCCTGCGAGGGGGACGCCGGATTCGCTGACTGCCTGCCAGAGCGCGGCAGGGAAGGTGCCGGCTTCCGCGGCATCCGCGACAGACTTGGTGCAGTGGTCTTCGAACAGGCGGCTCATGCTTTCGAGCAGCATGCGTGTTTCGTCGCGCATCGGGTCCTCCTTCAGCGCAGGCCGAGGCCGCGCGCGATGATGCCGCGCAGGATCTCGCGGGTGCCGCCCTGGATCGACAGTCGCGGCGCGTTGCCGATGCCGCGCGCCAGCATGGATACGTATGTATCGACGGCGAGCAGGTCGGGTTCGTCGGGGAAGAGCTGGCGCGCGATGACCGGCAGGTCCTGTTCGTAGCGGGTGCCAAGATCCTTGGTGACCGCAGCCTCGTTCAATGGTTGCAGTCCTTCCTGCAGCATGCCGGCGATCGACAGCGACATTCGCCGCAGGGTGGCGAGCTGCGAAACCAGGCGGCCGAGCGCAGCCGCGGTGGCGCGATCGGGATTGGGGCCAGCCATGCGGACCATTTCCGTCAGCAGCTTGAACAGTACGAGGAAGCGGTCGGGGCCGCTGCGTTCGAAGGCGAGCTCGCTGGAGACCTGGCGCCAGCCGTTGCCGATCTCGCCGAACAGCCGGTTGTCCGGCACGAACAGGTCGGTGAGGAAGATCTGGTTGAAGTGGTGTTCGCCGAGCAGGTTGATCACCGGCCTGATCTCGATGCCGGGCGAGTTCTTCAGGTCCACCAGGAACTGCGTGGCACCGGCATGGCGATCGACCTCTTCCTGGCCATCGCTCGCCATCTTGCAGAACAGGATCATGTAGTCGGCACGATGCGCGTTCGAGGTCCACAGCTTGCTGCCGTTGATGCGGAAGCCGCCATCGACCTTCACCGCGCGGGTCTTGGTGCCGGCGAGATCGGAGCCGGAGTCGGGTTCGCTCATGCCGATGCAGAACGACACCTCGGCGCGGACGATGCGTGGGAGGAAGTAGTCTTTCTGCTCGTCGGTGCCGTAGCGGATGATGTTCGGTCCGCTCTGTCGGTCGGCGGTCCAGTGGAAGCCGACGGGTGCGCCGGCGGCGAGCATTTCCTCGATCATCACGTAGCGCTCGAACGCGGTGCGTTCGTGGCCGCCGTATTGCTTCGGCCAGGTCATGCCGATCCAGCCGCGTTCTGCCATCTTGCGGCTGAACGGCTGGTCGTAGTCGCGGCGGTTGCCCAGCGAGGCATGATTCTCGTCCAGGAATGCGCGCACTTCCTTGCGGAAGGCTTTGGCTGCCGGCGGCAGCTCGACGGGATCGAAGCGGAAAGCCTGGAACGTCATCCTCGCGGCCCTTCTGCTGGGGTCGCTGAGCTTAATCGAGAGTGGGCGCCTCATCCATGTCCGAAAACGGCGAGACCGGGGAGCCGTGATCTGCGATGCTGCCGTGATGGATCTGGACGACGACGCCTGTTACCGCGCGATAGCGACCCGAGATGCCCGTTTCGACGGACGCATCTTCGTGGCCGTCCGTACCACGGGCATCTACTGCCGGCCGATCTGCCCGGCGCGCACGCCGAAGCGCGAGAACGTGACGTTCTATCCGACCGCGAGCGCAGCGCAGGAAGCGGGATATCGTCCCTGCCTGCGGTGCCGCCCGGAAAGCTCGCCGGACCTTGGCGCCTGGAGAGGCACGTCGAACACGGTGTCGCGGGCGCTGGCGCTGATTGGCGAAGGGGCGCTTGACGGCGAGGCGGTGGATGCGCTGGCTGAGCGGCTGGGTGTTGGTGAGCGGCAATTGCGGCGGCTGTTCAAGCAGCATCTCGGCGCGTCACCGATCGCGGTTGCGCAGACGCGGCGCGTGTTGTTCGCGAAGCAGCTGATTGTCGAGACGCAGATGCCGCTGGCGGAAGTTGCGCTGGCGTCGGGCTTCGGCAGCATCCGGCGTTTCAATGCGACGTTCCAAGCGCTGTATGATCGGCCACCGCGGGAACTGCGCCGTGCCAGCGTGCGCGACATGGATCGGTCGGCTGCGGCTGGTATCACACTCAATCTGCCGTTCGCGCCGCCCTATGACTGGGACGCGATCATCGGCTTCCTGGCCGCACGTGAGATTGCGGGCATCGAGCGCGTGGACGGTTCCGCGCGCTATCAGCGAACGGTTGCGCTGGATGGCGCCCAGGGCGTGGTCAGCGTGGAGCCCAACGATCGAGGCAATGGCCTGCGCGTCTGCATCCGCTTCCCGCGCGTCGCATCGATCGCGGCGATCGTCAGTCGCGTGCGGCGCGTGTTCGATCTGAGTGCGGATCCGCGTGCGATCGGGGAGCATCTGTCCACCGATCCATTGCTCGCGCCATTGATTGCACGTCGTCCTGGGCTGCGGGTGCCTGGTGCGTGGGATGGGTTCGAGGTTGCGATCCGCGCGGTGCTCGGCCAGCAGATCACCGTTGTGGCCGCACGGAAGCTTGCCGCGAAGCTGGTCGCAACGTTCGGCGATCCGTTCGAGGTATCAGGCGATGTTCGCCTGACCCACACATTCCCGACGCCGGCAAAGCTGGCGGCATCGGATATGCGCGTGCTTGGCATGCCGGCCTCGCGCGCCTTGGCGCTGGCGTCGGTATCGGCTGCCGCCGCGGCGGATCAGCGCCTGTTCAGTCCGAGCGAGACGCTCGAGCATGCCATCGCTCGGCTGCGCGCGCTGCGCGGCATCGGTGAATGGACGGCGCAGTACATCGCGATGCGTGCGCTGCGCGAGCCGGACGCATTTCCCGCCGCCGATATCGGACTGATGCGCGCGCTTGCGCAGCCTGGTGGAGCGCGGCCGAACGCCGCGGCTGTGCTGGCTCGCGCGGAAGCCTGGCGACCGTGGCGCGCCTATGCCGCGCAGCACCTGTGGACCGCGGAAGCAACCATGAAGGAGCATGTCGATGCCCAGCCCATCGCTGCCTGACGCATTGTTTCTCGATCGGTTGCCGAGCCCTGTCGGTGCCATGCTGGTGGTGCACGACGAACAGGCAAGGCTGCGGGCGATCGAGTTCCACGATTGCGAGGCGCGGCTGTTGCAGTTGCTGCGCATCCATTATGGGCCGCGGCCGTTGCAGGAGCGGCGCGCGCCAGCGGTGATCCGCGATGCGTTGGCCGGTTACTTCGCCGGTGACCTGCGTGCGATCGACGGTATCGAGGTCGCGACCATGGGAACGCCGTTCCAGCGTGACGTGTGGGCTGCGCTGCGTGCCATCCGCCCGGGCACAACGCTCAGCTATGGCGCGCTGGCAGTTCGGATCGGACGGCCAAAGGCTGTGCGTGCTGTCGGTGCCGCCAATGGCTCCAATCCGATCAGTGTGGTCGTGCCGTGCCACCGCGTCATCGGCGCCGATGCGAGCCTGACTGGCTATGGCGGTGGGATCGAACGCAAGCGATGGTTGCTTGCACATGAGGGCGCTGCGTTCGTGTAATGCAGGCGGGCTCGAGAGGAATCCCGTCCGAGGCTGGGCAGATAGGCCTGCGTGTTAAATAACGCTGCCGCCATCGGCACGGACCCAGACAGCGTGCAAGGATCCTAGCGAACCCTGTCCGCTGATTGAGGGTTCATCGGCGACGACGTGCCTTGCAGCCAATCGGTACGATCCTTCAGCCAGGCTCGCTCGGTCAAGGCACCGAAGGCCAGGCCAAGCGTCGTCCAGAGGATGAGCTGCATGCCGAACGATGCAATGCGGAAGTGCCAAAGAACCACCGCCGGAAACGCCTCGGGCACTTCGTCGATGGCAGGCAATGCGCTTCCCACCACTATCATCGCAGCGAGGTAGCAGGCGATGGCAGTGAGGGCCGCTGTCCACTCGCCACGCCTGGGTGCGAGGCGTTTGCGCAGCATGGACGCCAGGACCATGGCAGCAACCGAAAGCCCGAGCATCGAGAAGTGGAGGGCAGTGCGGTAGCCGATGGTCTCCGCTTCACCGACGGACGGCGGGCTGGCGGGATATTTGAGGCTCGGGACCAGATAGACCGAAACGAGTCCTGCGACGGCCAGCAACACAGAGGTGGCACGAGGCCCCAGATCGCAGACGCGCCCCTGGACGGCGGCGAAGACCAGGGCGAACAATCCGCCGAAGGCTGTGGAGTAGACCAGGACGCCAGTGAAAAGGCCCCACCCGGCCTGCACTCGCCGGCTCACCAACTCCGGCTCTGCCTCGACGTGGATGCCTTTGGCCGCTTCAGACATTGCCTTGCCATGGTCGAGCGCAGCCTCGAAGCTGATCGCACTGTCCACCTGCGGTTCGCCGACGAGCCTGCCGAAGGCGAAAACCAGCAGGCCCGCGAGGACCCCGACGAGCATCCCGCGGACAAGGAGAGTGCGCACCATGGCGAGATCACCTTGTCAGTGGCACTGGAACCCGAGCAGGTGGCGGCCATCATGGACGAATTCGTGCACGTACATGCCGGGGATGATCGAGGTGGCGCCTTCCTCGGCGCCGACAAAGTAGATGGCGAGCAGCGCCACGGCGGCAAATACCATCCAAGGGAGAATCTCGCGCCAAGGTATCGGGGCGGCCAGGCCGCCTGCGGCGGTTGTGCTGTGGGACATTGCAGTTTGTTCCTGAGGATCACACGACCCGTGGATGATGCAGGCAGATCGGTTGTGATGCCAAGGGGCTCTGATCCTTGGGCCCCCTCGGCACGCTCTAAATGCCCACCAGCCCGCGCGCGAAATCGCCGGCGTCGAACGGCCGGAAGTCGCCAGCCTTTTCGCCCACGCCAACCGCGTGCACAGGCAGCCCGAAGGTTTCGGCCAGGGCCACGACAATCCCGCCGCGCGCGCTGCCATCGAGCTTGGTGACGACCAGGCCGGTCACGTCCACCATCTCCTTGAACACGCGGACCTGTTGGATCGCGTTCTGTCCCGTTGTCGCGTCGAGTACAAGCAGCACGGAGTGAGGTGCGGTCTCGTCCTGTTTGCGCAGCACGCGGATGATCTTGCGCAGCTCGTCCATCAGCACCGACTTGTTGTGCAGCCGTCCCGCCGTATCGATCAGCAGCACGTCAGCGCCCTCAGCCTTCGCCTGGGTGAGCGCGTTGAACGCCAAGCCTGCCGCGTCGGCATTCGGGCCACCGGAAACGACCGGTGCGCCGACACGCTCTCCCCAGATCTGCAACTGCTCCACCGCCGCCGCACGGAAGGTATCGCCGGCCACCAGCACCGGCCGCTTGCCGCCATCGCGGAAAGTCTGTGCCAGCTTGCCGATGGTCGTGGTCTTGCCCGTACCGTTCACGCCGACGACGAGCACCACATGCGGCTTCTTCGCCGGGTCGAGCTGGAGCGGCTGGGCGACGGGTGTCAGGATGGCCGAGATCTCCTCGCCGAGAGCCTGCTTGATCTCGTCGTCGGTGACTTCCTTGCCGAACCGCGTGCGGCGAAAGTTGGCGATGACGCGCCGTGCCACATCGGTGCCGAGATCGGCCGCGATCAGCACTTCCTCGAGCTCTTCCAGTGCCTCATCGTCCAGGCGGCGCTTGCGGAACGTGGCGGTGATGCCTTCGGTCAGCTTCTGCGTGCTGCGCGTCAGGCCTTCCTTCAGGCGCGAGAAGAAACCGAGCGCCATCAGACCGCCTCCGCCACCAACGCGTCATCCGCGACGCCGACCACGCGCGCCGTTATCAAGCAGCCAGCCTGTGCAGGGGCGGCGAGCCTGGCCGCGGCAAAGTGCTCGGAATGCCCGGCATGTTCCGTCTCTGTCAGCAGTGAAATGCTCTGACCGACCTGCCGGCTCATGAAGCGGTGCAGTGTTGCACGCCCCGCCGCGCGGAGGCGGGCAGCGCGTTCGCGCCGGGCGGCGACCGGCACTGCGGGCATGCGCGCGGCAGGCGTGCCGGGGCGCTCGCTATAGGGGAACACGTGCAGGAACGGCAGCTCTGCTTCCGACACGAAATCCAGCGTTTCCTGGAACGCCGCGTCGGTTTCCGTCGGAAAGCCCGCGATCACGTCAGCACCGATGGCGATGCCGGGCCGCAGCGCGCGCGCCCGAGCGATCGCGGCCGCGGCATCAGCGCAAACATGCCGCCGCTTCATCCGCTTCAGGATCAGGTCGCAGCCAGCCTGTAGTGACAGATGCAGATGCGGCATCAGCCGGGGCTCATCCGCCAGCAATCGCCAGATGTCGTCGTCGATCGCCGCCGGATCCAGCGACGACAGGCGCAGCCGCTGCAAGTCCGGCACCAGGGCGAGGAGTCTCCGAGCCAGTTGGCCGAGGCGGGGCGTGCCTGGCAGATCACTGCCATACGAGGCGATGTCCACGCCGGTCAGCACCACCTCGCGATAGCCGGATGCCACCAGTGCGCGGACCTGCGATACGACCGCGCCGATCGGCACGCTGCGATTGGGACCGCGGCCGAATGGAATGATGCAGAACGTGCAGCGGTGATCGCAGCCCTGTTGCACCTGCACGAAAGCGCGCGCACGCCCGGCGAATTCGGTGACCAGATGCGGGGCGGTTTGGCGCGCTGCCATGATGTCGGACACCGCACTTGGGGCGTCAGGCAGCCAGCTTTCGGGCTTCAGCTTGTCTTCGTTGCCGAGCACGCGATCCACGCCGGGGAGCGTTGCCCATCCATCGGGATTGATCTGCGCCGCGCAGCCGGTGACGACGATACGGGCACCCGGATGTTCGCGCACGGCACGGCGGATCGCCTGGCGTGCCTGGCGCTCTGCCTCCGCCGTCACGGCACATGTATTGACGACGATGGTGTCGTTCAGCGAGGTGGCGTGGCCGCGTATGACTTCGCTCTCATAGGCGTTCAGGCGGCAGCCGAAGGTGAGGATTTCGACGGTCATGTTTGATTGCGGGCGCAAGCCCGATCCTCAATGCCTGCCACCGGGCTTGACCCGGTGGTCATGGCCGGACTTGATCCGGTCATCATGGCGGATACGCCGCCAGGTCGATCTCGCCGATGAACGAGGTGGCGACCGGACCGGTCATCAAGACATGACCGTCGGCACGCCATTCGATCCCGAGTTCGCCGCCGTCCATTGCCACGGTGGCACGCCGCCCTGTCAGGCCGCGGCGATGGGCATTCACCAGTGCGGCGCAGGCACCGGAACCGCAGGCCAGCGTGAGACCGGCGCCACGTTCCCAGACGCGGAGCCGGATGCGGTCAGGCGCCAGGATCTCAGCGAAGCCGACGTTGGCGCGCTCGGGGAAGAGCGGGTCGTGCTCCATGTGAGGGCCAATCTCATCCACCGGCGTCTGTGCGATATCCTCCACAAAAAATGTCGCGTGCGGGTTGCCCATGTTGGCGGCGGCAGGTTCTCCGGGGAGGTCGAGGTGCAGCGTGTCCATGGGACGCGCCAGCGGAATGTCCGACCAATCCAGCCGAGCCGGTCCCATGTCCACACATATCCGCCCGTCCGACATTGTCTCTGACGGCAGGTTGCCGGCGACGGTGCGGATGACGTGGGAGCGGCGGCCCGTCTCCTCCGCCAGAAGACTGACGACGCAGCGGGTGGCGTTGCCGCACGCGCCCGCTTCCGCGCCATCAGGATTGCGGATGCGCATGAACGCGTCGGCGTTGCTGCCGAATGGTGGCGGTTCGATGACAATGAACTGGTCACAGCCAACGCCGGTGCGCCTGTCGGCTATCGCGGCTGCGCGCCGTGCCGTCAGGCCGAGCGGGCCGGCGCGTTCGTCGAACACGACGAAGTCGTTGCCGCAGCCATGCATCTTCAGGAAGCGCGCCATGGGAAGGGTATATGCGCCGCCGCGGTGCAGGTGAAAGAGGGACAGCCGTGTGCAGCAGCCACGCCAACTGCGCGGGTCATCTGGGCAGTGCTTAACGCGCGGGCTATACCGCTCGAATGAAACCTCCCCGTTCTGGTTGGTCCGGTGGTTCGGGCCGCCCGCCGTCCGATCGCGGCCCCGAACGGGGCTCCGGCGGTCCGCCACAGCAGCATCGCGGCCCCCGTCCACCGGGTAAGCCGTTCCATGGCAAGCCCGGCCACGGCGGCGGCAACGACTTCCATCGTTCGCACCGACCGCAGCAGGATCACAGGCCGCGGCTGCCCGACACCCCACGCGGTGCCCTGTGGATATACGGCCTGCACGCGGTGGCCGCGGCGCTGGCCAATCCCGGCCGCCGGTTGCGCCAGCTCATGGTGACCGAAGAGGCGCAGCAGGCCCTTTCACAGCGCCAGCCGCCGCCCTGGCCGGTGACGGCGGAGCAGGTGGACCGCGGCCGTCTCGACCACCTGCTGGGTCGCGACATCGCCCACCAGGGGGTGGCGCTGCTGGCCGATCCGCTGGCGATTCCAAGCCTGCAGCACGCGCTTGAGCGAACAGGTCCGCTGCTGGTGCTGGACCAGGTGACGGATCCGCGCAATGTCGGCGCCATCCTGCGCTCGGCTGCAGCGTTTGGCGTGGCCGCCGTGATCACCCAGGACCGCAACGCACCAGAGGAGACAGGCGCACTCGCCAAGGCCGCATCGGGCGCGCTGGAGACGATCCCTCTGCTGCGGGCGGTCAACATCGCTCGCACGCTGATTGCACTGAAGGCGGCGGGGATCTGGACCGTTGGCCTGGATGCGAGCGGGCCGGCGCTGTCCGGCCCATCGTTCGCCGGCCGCCGTGTCGCCCTGGTGCTCGGCGCCGAGGGCGAGGGACTACGCCGGCTCACGCGGGAGACCTGCGATGAGGTCGCGGGCATCCAGATGCCAGGGAAGATGGATAGCCTGAATGTGTCCGCCGCGGCGTCGGTCGCACTGTATGAGCTGACGAGGCGCGTATGAGCTACGAGCCGGAGGCCGCCGCCACCGCTCTGCATGAGGTGCGCCAGCGCCGCGGCCAGGTGACACCGCTGCCGGCGAATGTTGCTCCTCGCGATGAGGTCGAGGGCGCAGCCGTGCAGCGCGCCCTGGCCCACCGTGTCGGCGTCACATCGCCGCCCGGCTTCAAGATCGGCGCGACGGCGAAGCGCATGCAGGAGTACCTGGGGCTGACCGGGCCCGCCGCGGGCTTCATGGCAACGAGCGGCCTGCATCGCAGCGGCGCCAGCCTCCAGTTCTCGGATTTTGTCCGGCCTGGCGTGGAGTGCGAACTGGTTGTGCGGCTCGGCCGCGACCTGCCGCCTGGGCCGTGCACGCCCGCGCAGGCGGCCGCCGCGGTCGGCGAGTTGTTTGCCGGTATCGAGATTGTCGAGAATCGCTACGGCGACCTGCTGGAACTCGGGGTCCCGATGCTGATTGCCGATCAGATGTTCCACGCCGCGGCGGTGCTGGGCGAACCGGGCGCTGAGGATTGGCACAAGCTCGACATTGGAACACTCCGTGGCCGCCTGATCATTGACGGCGATCAGCGCGACGAGGGTGTCGGAGCCGATCTGCTGGGCGACCCGATGAACTGCCTCGCATGGCTCGCTGCGTCGTCGGTTGCGGAGGCGTTCGGCGGCCTGAAGTCCGGGCAGGTGATCATGCTCGGCAGCGTGGTGCCGGTGATCTGGCTGACCGGACCGGCGCGCGTGACGGTCGATTTCTCACCGCTGCCACCTGTGCAGGTGACATTGGCCTAAGTCCGCGTTCGCTTAATGTTCTGGTAAGCCTGTCGCGCGATAATGCCGCTCGATAGGTCGAATGGACGGCGCAATGTTGCTCAATTGGGATCGTCTGCCCGACGAGATACAGCTCACCCTGGCGCAGGCAGCTCTCTGCAAGGCGAGTGGCCAGATTGCCATCCAGGCTGAAGTGCTCGCTGATGAGATCGAATGCGGGAACATCGCTGACCACGGCGGTCCCGATGCTCTCCGGCTGTTGGCGGCGGTGCTCCGCAGCGCCGATCAGAAAGTACTGGTCGCCGGCAGTGACTGAAGGATCCTTGGTCGATCAGCCAGGATCTTTTGGCGCTGTCCGTGCGATGCCGGGGTTCTGCGCGAACGCCGCGTACCACGCCGCCAGCTTCGGCCGGCCGTCGCGCCATGGCTGCGCGGAGAAGCGGAAATCGAGGTAGCCCAGGGCGCAGGCCACCGTGATCGAGCCGATATCGATGTGACGCTGCGGCGGGTCTGCCTCCAGCGCGTCCAGGGTGCGGTCCACGGCTGCCTTCTGGCGCGCGATCCAGGCCACGCGCCCTTCGTCCTGCGGCTTAATCATCTCGCCACGCCTGGGCACCGACGCATCGAGGATCCCGTCGCCCATCGCCTGGAACTTCAGCGCCCGCCAACGCGAGGCGCCATGCGGCGGGAACATTGGCAGCGCCTCGCCAAAGCTGTCGAGGTATTCGCAGATCACCGGACTGTCGAACAGCGCCACCCCATCGTCGGTGATGAGCGCCGGCACCTTCGACAGCGGATTGATCGCGACAAACTCAGGCGGAGAGTCGTTGGCGTTGGTCGTGACACGCTCGATCCGGTCATCGATCTCGCGTGTGATGGCGCAGGCCATCACCTTGCGGACGTAGGGACTGGTGGGCGAGAAGCAGAGTTTCACCGGAAACTGTCTTTCTTCGCCCGCAGATCGGCGAACGTGGCAACATCCTGCGCACGCAGGAACGGATTGGCCGCCAACTCGCTTGCCATGGTGGAAGGCACGGTGGGCACGCCGGAGGCGCGCTGCTGCCGCGCCTCTTCGGTGCGCGCCTTGAGTGCTGCGTTGCCGCCGTCCACGCTCAGCGCGAAGCGTGCATTGCTCTCTGTATATTCATGGCCGCAGCATACCCTGGTGCCGCCAGGCAGCGCCGCCAGTTTGGCCAGGGAGTCGAACATTTCCGCCGCGGTGCCCTCGATCAATCGGCCGCAGCCGAGGCTGAACAGCGTGTCGCCGGACAGCAGGATCTCGCCGTCGGGGAAGAAGTAGTTGATCTGGCCGCGCGTGTGCCCCGGCGTCTCGATCACGCGCGCGCTCGCATTGCCGAATGCGACGGTGTCGCCTTCCTTCACCGCCACGTCCAGCTTGGGGAGGCGGTGAGCGTCCGCTCCCGCGCCCACGACCTTGGCGCCAGGGAAATGCGCCCGCACCTCATCGACGCCGGCGATATGGTCGGCGTGGTGGTGCGTCAGCAGGATAACGTCCAACCGGCCACCGGCCTTCTCCAGCGCCGCGATGATCGGCGCGGCATCGGCCGGGTCGACGATGGCCACGGAGCCTGTGCCGCTGTCGCGCAGCATCCAGGCATAGTTGTCGGACAGGATGGGGACGGGTTGTGCTGTGACTGTCATGGCGCGACCCTAGCACTGGTGAAGGTCACGGGAAACCGCCAGCCGTGTTATAGGACTGTGTCATGGCAGCCGATGCTCACGCCGCGGCGGATTTTTACGGCACGGCCCGCGGGGCGGTGGCGGCCCGCCTGCTGCGCGACCGGCTGGAAATGCTGTGGCCGGATCTGCGTGGCCAGTCCGTGCTGGGTATCGGTTTCACTGCGCCGTATCTCCGACTTTGGCGCGACCAGGCGATCCGCTCGATCGCCGTGACGCCGGCGCAGATGGGCGCGACGCGGTGGCCCGTTGGGGAGCCGAGCCTGTCCTGCACCGCTGAAGAAGATGCGCTGCCGTTCCCGGACCTGATGTTCGATCGGGTGTTGCTGGTGCACGGGCTGGAGGCAGCCGAAAGCGCCCGGCGCATGCTGCGTGAGACCTGGCGCGTGCTGAAGGATGATGGGCGGCTCCTGGTGGTGGCACCGAACCGCAGCGGCATGTGGGCATACTGGGAGAGCACGCCGTTCGGCCACGGCCAGCCATATTCGTTCGGCCAGGTTGGCCGGCTCCTGGCGGCATCGCTGTACCGGGTGGAACGGCGGGATACCGCGCTCTACCTGCCGCCCAGCCAAAGTCGCCTCGTGCTGCGCAGCGCGGCTCTGTGCGAGCGGACAGGTCGTCGCTGGCTGCCGGGACTAGCCGGCGTGACGATGACGGAGGCGGTCAAGGATATCTATGCCGCGATGCCGGTCCAGGCGGTCCCCCGGCGCAGACTGGTGCTCGCGGAGGCTGCCTGACCAGCCTGTGGGGCCAGATGTCCATTCGATGAACGCCTTATAATCTCCCTTGGATTCTTGTGACTGTCGGCGATCCGCGCCATGTGGGTGTCGCGTTAATCCCTTTCGGAGCAGGAAAGCATTACGATGACCTTGCGCTGCCGTCCCAAGAGCGTCGTGCTGGTCCTGTCGCTGCTGGTCAGCGGCTGCGCGGCAGGGGATCCGGGCGCCGCCGTCGCGCGATCCGCTCCACAAAGCTTTTCTCCGCTCGTGAAGCAGGTTCTGCCGTCGGTCGTGAACATAGCGGTGACCGAGACGATCTCGGGCGGCGAAGTGCTCAACCAACTGCCTCCGGAACTGCGCGATACACCTTTGGGCCGCGAATTCCGCAAACGCTTCGGCAACAAGAAAGAGCAGACGATGGGGGCCGGTTCCGGCTTCATCATCGATGCCTCCGGGCTGATCGTGACCAACAATCATGTGGTTGGCCATGCCGACAAGATCGTGGTCTCGCTGACCGACGGCACCAGACTGCCCGCCAAGGTTATCGGCACGGACGATCTCACCGATGTGGCGCTGATCAAGGTGGACGCGCCGCGCACGCTTCCCGCGGTCCCCTGGGGCGACTCGCGGGGAACCGATGTGGGCGACTGGGTTCTCGCGGCGGGTAACCCGTTCGGGCTGGGTGGCTCGGTCACCGCCGGCATCGTCTCGGCGCGCGGGCGCGACCTCGGCGCCGGACCGTTCGACAATTTCATCCAGCTCGATGCGCCGATCAATCCGGGCAACTCTGGTGGACCAATCTTCAACATGTCTGGCCAGGTGATCGCGATCAGCACCGCGATCGTGTCGCCGTCGGGCGGGTCAGTCGGCATCGGGTTCGCAACGCCCAGCGAACTGATCCAGCCGATTGTTGCGCAATTGCGCACGGTGGGCCGCATTGACCGGGGCTGGCTCGGCGTGTCGGTGCAGGACGCCGATGACGGCGTGACAGTGGCGGGCGTGGAGCGGAACAGTCCCGCCTACCGCGCCGGTGTCCGCCAGGGAGACGTGATCGTGGCCGTGAACGGCGACCATATCGAAAGCTCCCGCGGTCTGATCCGTTCGATCGCGGCCGTCGCGCCGGGGGCAGCCGTGAAGCTGTCGATCCGCCGCAAGGGTCAAAATTCCGATGTGTCTGTAACTGTCGGCCGCCGCCCGGCCGAGGGCTCGGCTGAGGAGGCAAAGTGATGCGTATCCTGGTGGTTGAAGACGACAAGGACGTCGGCGGCTTTGTGGTCCGCGGCCTGAAGGAGGCCGGTCACGTTGTCGAGCACGCCGATAACGGCCGCGATGGCCTGTTCATGGCCGCCAGCGAGGCGTTCGATGCGGTGGTGCTGGACCGGATGCTGCCTGGCGGCATCGACGGCCTGCGTCTGCTGGAAACGCTGCGCGGCCAGAAGAACACGGTGCCGGTGCTGATCCTGTCCGCGCTGGCCGATGTCGATGAGCGGGTGCGCGGGTTGAAGGCCGGCGGCGACGATTATCTCACCAAGCCCTTTGCCTTCGCGGAACTGCTGGCCCGGGTCGAGGCTCTGGCCCGGCGCGGCAAGGGCGAGGGGCCGGTGACCAAGCTCGTCGTCGAGGATCTCGAGCTCGATCTCCTGTCGCGTCTGGTGAAGCGAGCTGGCCAGAAGATCGACTTGCAGCCGCGCGAGTTCCGGTTGCTGGAATACCTGATGCGGCACGCCGGCCAGGTGGTGACGCGGACGATGCTGCTTGAGGGCGTCTGGGACTACCACTTCGATCCGCAGACCAACGTGATCGACGTGCATGTGTCGCGGCTGCGCCAGAAGGTGGACAAGCCGTTCCCGAGCCCGCTGATCCACACGGTCCGCAACGCCGGCTATATGCTGCGAGCTGAGAGCACATAGGGTGCCTGAAGGGGCGGGCGCCCACTTATTCGTGCGTCCCACCGTAGAGCTGTCCGGCATTTCGCGGGCTATCGGCGCGCTACGGCGTCTGCTCCGCTCGGCCAGCTTCCGCTTCGCGGCAATCTACGCGTTGCTGCTGACGGTCAGCGCTGCTGCGTTGGCGCTGTTCCTCTGGTGGGCCACTGCGGGCCTGCTGGATCGCCAGACGCAGGCCTCGATCGAGGCCGACGCCCAGAGCCTGTCGGAGCGCTTCAACACGGGCCAGATTCCGGGACTCGTGCTGACGATCGATGAGCGCCTCACGCAGAATGTGGAGGACGACGCGATCTACCTGCTGGTCGATCCGTCTGGCCGGCGCATGGCCGGAAACCTCCAGCATTGGCCACAGGGTGCCTCGAGCAGTGGCGGCTGGTACGAATTGCCGATCGAGCGTGCCGGTATGCGGTCGCTGGCTCTGGTACAGAGCTTCGACCTGCCGGGTGGCTTCCGGCTGCTGGTCGGGCGGGACGTGCAGGTTCGCGCGCAGTTGCGTCGGCTGCTGACCTCGGCACTGCTGTGGGCGTTGCTGGTCGTATTGGTCATGGCGTCGGTCGGCGCACTGGTGGTGCGCAGCCTGTTCCGGCGAACGCTTGCCAATGTGTCAGCCACTGGTATGGCGATCGCAGGCGGCGACTTCACCCAGCGGGTCAAGCTCTCTGGACGTGGCGATGAATTCGATCAGTTGGCCGAAACGATCAACGACATGCTCGACCGCATCGGCCGCCTGATGGAAGGCGTGCGCGAGGTGTCCAACGCCATCGCACACGATCTGCGCACACCGATCACGCGCGCGCGGGCGCGCCTCGAGGATGCAGCACTGCATGCGTCGTCGGTACCGGACCTGAGGGCCGCGATCGAGCGTGCGACGGCCGACCTGGACGGCGTCGTCGCGGTATTCCAGGCCCTGCTTCGTATTGCGGAAATCGAGGCGGGGTCGCGCCGTTCAGCCTTCGCCCCGGTGGACCTGGCACCGCTGCTGGCGGACGTTGCGGAGCTGTATGGTGTGGTGGCGGAGGATCGAGGGATTGCCCTGGCGATGGAGGCACCGCCGCACCTTCCCGCACATGGCGATCGTGAACTGATCCAGCAGGCCGTCGCCAATCTGGTGGACAATGCCGTCAAGTTCTCCCCTGCCGGCGGGGCAGTACATCTATCGGCGGCGGTGACCTCGGCTGGGGTCGAGATCGTGGTGGCAGACCAGGGGCCGGGTATTCCGGAAGCAGAACGCGAACGGGCGGCGGAGCGCTTCTATCGGGGCGAGGCCGCCCGGAACACGCCGGGTTCAGGCCTTGGACTCGCCCTGGTGCAGGCGGTCGCGCAGTTGCATGGCGGCAGCCTGCGGCTCGCCGACGCGGCGCCGGGATTGATCGCCATTTTTGCCCTGCCGGCGCACGATCAGCCTGCGGGCGCCTAACCATGATGTCATTTCGTCACCACCGGCCGGTCAGACCCCATGGGGCAGAATGCACGGCGTGTCACCGAGTTACCGCACGTATGGTCTGGCCGGCGCGGCGTCCTGCATGGGACTGGCCGCCATGCTCTTTGGTGCCGTGCCCGTGGCCGGTCAGCAGCGAGCACAACTGGTGACCAGCGATACGCCGGAATACTGCCTGCAGCTCTTCGACCGTGTCAGCGAACTCGTGCGCGCCGCCGTAACGCCGCCACCGCAGGAAGTCACCGCGCTGTCGAGCGAAGGCCAGCGAATGTGCGACCAGGGCAAGACGCGTGGCGGCATCATGCGACTGCGGCGAGCCCTGATCCTGATGACCCATGACGGGGCAACGCAGCCGTAGGCAGGCGGCCATGACGATGGGGGCGGAGCTTCAGCGTTACGCCTGATCCTCACGCCGGAACGTGGCCACGAGCACGTCGCGGAAACCGGGCTCCGACGGATCGATGGACTCGACCGGCGTCACGCCGTGCAACACCCGGTGGTCGTCCACCCAGGCGGCGTCCAGCGGCTCGGCCAGGGTGAAGTGGCCGAGGTCGCGGCCATCGGTGCCGCGGATGGACGTGACGCCGCTGGCGATGTTGCTGCGGCCGATCAGAAGCACCAGCACGTAATCGACGCCATCGCGATGCATTCCCTCGGGCGTCGGCTGACCGGCTTCGCCGCTGCGCGCCTCGATGCGGAATTGATGCGCTTCGATGTGCCAGTCGCGTATGGGGGAAAGCTGCTCGAACACGGCCCGGCAGGTGCCAAGGATCGTCATCATGCTGGGACCGGAGGCGATGTCCGGCAGAACCGGGTCGAACCAGCGTGCGATGCCGCCGTTCAGCGGATTGTAGTCACGACTCTGGTAATGTGGCTGGTTTGGCTTGCGCAGGATCGGCTCGTTTGCGCGCGCGCCGAACGCGGCGTGACGACGTTTTCGATAACGCCCGCCGTCTGCCATGTAGGTGTCCAGACCGAGATCGTTCCAGCTCGCGGCGAATTCCGTCCAGTCGGCCAGCGGCCCGACGACGCCTCGCATTTCGGCGGCAGGGGCGAAGGCAAATCCCTCCGCCACGATGCTGTCCACCAGGTGCTTCATGCACGCCTGTCCTCGATCGCCCGGCGCACGGAGACCGTCTTCTGAATGGGGTTGTAAAGTTCGATCCCGAGCTCCTCGAACCGCTTCTTCATGCGACGGTTGAACTCACGCTGCACGCTCCAACGGCCTGAATCGGTGCAGACCACTTGGCCCGTGATGGTGAGGCTGGCGCCATCCACTTTGTCGACGCCCCAGAGCTGAAGATCGCTCAGCATCTTTTTGGCGAAGTCGGGCTCCTGCTGCATCTCGCCGACGATATCCTTCAATACGCCACTGACATGGTCGCTGTCTTCACGCCAGGCAACGGCGACATTGACCGAGGCGTTGCCGATGCCGCGGTTCACATTGGTCACCGACGTGACTGAGCTGAACGGTATAATGTGCACCGACCCGTCGCTTGCGCGCAGCCGGATGGTGCGAACCGACAGATTTTCGACGGTGCCGGACAAGCCGGACACGGTGACGGAATCACCCACCTGCATGGCGTTTTCCAGGAGCAGGAAAATGCCGGTGATCAGGTCCTGTACCAGCTTTTGCGAACCGAAACCGATGGCGACGCCGATGATACCGGCACCGGCCAGCAGTGGGCCGATGTTCACCCCGATTTCCGACAGCACCATCATGCCTGCAACGATGATGATAGTGATCAGCAGGGAGGAGCGAAGCAGCGGCAGCAGCGTGCGCAGCCGGGCCGAGCGCGCGACCTGTGCCTCCTGAGTTAGCCGGGTCAGGTGGCGCTGGATCGACGCATTGACCGCCTCCCACACCGCGACCGACAGCAGCAAAGTGATCGAAAGCGTGAGCAGGCTGGAAACAAGGTGCTGTCCGAGCCGGCTGGTCGCCAGCCAGTCGAATGTGCCGAGGCCCCAGAACTGCAACACTGTGACTGCCGCGGCCAGGAAGACGAAGGCGCGAACGACGCTGACCAGCACGGGATGATACATCGCCAGGCGCACGTCGAGGCCGGGGAAACGCTGCACCAGGTCTGGCCGTGGTGTCAGCGCCCGGTCGAGTGCACCGAGCAGCGCGATCTGGAGGACGCGGGCAACTGCAGCGACGAATACGAGGCTGATCGCATAGCGGAACATCAACTGGTAGCCGTGCGGCACCTCGACCACCCAGGCCAGCCAGAGCGTCGCCAGGACCAGCAGTGCGATCCAGTGCCACACGCGCGCCAGCCAGTTGCGAACGGCGGCGAACGCGCCGGTTGCGCCGTCGGGCGCTTTCAGCCAGTTGCGAACCGTACGGCGTCGCTGGATGACAATGATGCCGAGAAAGATGTGGTCCAGCAGGCCAATCGCCTTCAGCAGTCCGTCGTGTGCTGCGTAGGTCAGGCCTAGCAGCAAACCCACCTCGGCGGCCGCGTAGCCAAACACGCTGACGATGACGATGCGGCGGATCCATCGCATCAGGTACGCGGCAGCTTCGTCGGAAAGGGAGAGCAGGCGCAGCCGCGGGTGCCCGGGCGACAGCATCATCCGTGCGGTGGCGAGCAGCGCGCCGCACAATGCCGTAGCATCGACGACGGCGATAATCACCAGTCTTGGCACGGAGTCACCGCCCAGCGATGTCGCGGCGATCAGGTGCCCAACGGCGAAGAAGCCAAGCACCGGCAGCAATTCGAGCATGAGCCGTGCGGCCACGAGGGGCAGGCGCCGTAGCAGCACCAGTGCCACGGTGATGCGGCGGCGAGGCGGCTCGATCTCGCCTTCCTCGGCGCGTGCCTCGCCGTTTTCGTCCTCGGTGAGGCTGCCATTCGGCGCTCTGCCTGCCAGCGACCGGATCGGCCGCGCGACCGAACGGCGGATGGCCCATTGAACCGCGAAGCCCGCCACCAGAGCCAGCGCCAGGCGCCAGGCGATATCCATCTGGACGCCGCGCGCCCACGGATCTGTCGCCATCATCCTGAGCCAGTTCCAGAGAAGCGGGACGCTGCGGATGGCACCGAGCGCGCCGACCGCCTCGGTGGTCACGTGGTTCAGGAAGCGGGAGGCGCCGAACAGCACCTCAGCGCCCAGGCTGTGCGGGGCGACGGTGATCGCCGGCTTATCGGGAGGCGGGGACGGTGCTGGCGCCGGAGGCGGCGCGGGCTCAGCCGGCTTCGCCGCCGGTGCTTCCGACTGGGCGGTCCGGGCCAGGGTCTCGAGCACGGCGATGTATTGCGCGCGCTTCTGGGAATCTTGCAGCACCGAGAGGGCCTGCTGCGCCTCGGCTGCCGTAATCTGTGGCGCTGCGGGAGCCGGAGGTTGAGCCCGGACCGGGAAGCCGAAGGCAAGCAAGATCATCCAGGCGAGAATCAGCAGGCGGGACATGTACATGTCTGGGACACGAACCTGCGAGTCAGGTCAATAAGATGGCAGTGACCTGGAGTGTGATGACCGGAGGCGGAATCGCTGGAGGTCTGACTCACGCGATCAAACATGGAATGGAGCGGAATGGGTGAACGCATGTGAACCCATCACGCTCCAGGGTTGGGGTGGGAATGCCCGGGCGCTATATGTCCCGTCGATGAAGACATTCCTGGTCATCCTGGTCGCCATCCTGATGCTCGCCACGCTGGGCGTGCTGTTTGCCGGCCTGTTGGGCCTGGTGCGCGGCGGCGGGGACCCTCAGCGTTCCAACAAGCTGATGCAGTGGCGGGTGATCCTGCAGGGCGCGGCGCTGCTGCTGTTTGCGCTGCTGATGACCCTGCTGAGGTCCTGACCGGATGGTTTGACAGGCTACCGGCCGGTGCATATGGTCCGCCGCCTCTATTGCAGGTGCGAACAGGCGGCGAATCCCGCGATGATCCCGCACACTTTCCCAGGAAACGGCGCAACATGAAGATTCTCGTCCCCGTGAAGCGGGTGGTCGACTACAACGTGAAGGTCCGCGTGAAGGCGGATGGCTCCGGCATCGAGACCGCCGGCGTGAAGATGTCCATGAACCCGTTCGATGAAATCGGCGTCGAGGAAGCAGTGCGCCTGAAGGAAAAGGGCGTCGCGACCGAGATCGTCGCGGTCTCGATGGGCGTGCCGCAGTGCGCCGAGACGATCCGCACCGCGCTCGCCATGGGTGCCGATCGGGGCATCCTGGTGGAGACCGATGTTGAGCTCCAGCCACTGGCGGTGGCGAAGCTGATGAAGGCGATCGCCGACAAGGAGCAACCGAAGCTGATCATCCTGGGCAAGCAGGCGATCGACGACGACATGAGCGCCACGGGCCAGATGCTGGCGGCGCTGCTGGGCTGGCCGCAGGCGACGTTCGCCAGCAAGGTCGCCATCGAGGGTGAGGCCATCACGGTGACGCGCGAGGTGGATGGTGGGTTGGAGACCGTCGCGCTGTCCCTGCCGGCGATCGTCACCACCGATCTGCGGCTGAACGAGCCGCGCTATGCCTCGCTGCCGAACATCATGAAGGCGCGCAAGAAGCCGATCGACAACATGAAGCCGGCGGACCTGGGCGTGGACCCGGCGCCTCGGCTGGTGACGCTGAAGGTGGCGGAGCCGCCGAAGCGGAAGGCGGGCGTGAAGGTCGGGTCGGTCGAGGAACTGGTGGCGAAGCTGCGCACCGAAGCGAAGGTGATCTGAGAGATGACGGCACTGGTTCTGGTAGAGTTCGACGCGTCCGGCATCAAGCAGCCGTCGCGCAGCGCAGT
>DATJJM010000445.1:0-9353 GCA_035492535.1 Acetobacteraceae bacterium
CGCCTCGGCGACGATGGGTTCGGCGATCGCCGCCGCCCGGGCCGCGCCGTCACGCAGTACGGCGTCGACATGCGCCGGGTCGTCCAGCAGCCGGCGCGTTTCCGTGGCGATCGGGCTGAGCCTCTCCACCAGCACCGCGGCGAGCGCCTCCTTGAACGCGCCGAAGCCTTTGCCACCGTGCTCGCGCAGCACGCCGGCGTGGTCGGTGCCCTCCAGCGCGGCATAGATGCCGACGAGGTTGCGCGCTTCGGGACGGTTCTCCAGTCCCTGGGGTTCGGACGGCAACGGCTCTGGATCCGTCTTCGCCCGGCGTACCTTCAGCGCGATCGTGTCGGTATCGTCGTTGATGTTGATGCGGCTCTGGTCGGAGGCATCCGACTTTGACATCTTCTTCGAGCCGTCGCGCAGGCTCATCACGCGGGGCGCCGGTCCCATGATCAGCGACTCGATATGGGGAAAGAACTCTACGCCGCAGTCGTGGTTGAACTTCTGGGCGATGTCGTTGGCGAGCTCCAGGTGCTGGCGCTGATCCTCACCCACGGGCACGCCGGTGGCGTGATAGGCCAGGATGTCGGCTGCCATGAGGTTCGGATAGACATACAGGCCGGTGGAGACGTTCTCGCGGTTCTTGCCGGCTTTGTCCTTGAACTGCGTCATCCGGTTCAGCCAGCCGATACGCGCGACGCAGTTGAAGATCCAGGCGAGCTGCGCGTGGGCGCGGACGCGGGACTGGTTGAACAGGATGTGCTTTTGCGGGTTGATGCCGCAGGCAAGCAGCACCGCCGCCATCTCGCGGGTGTTGCGCTCCAGTTCGCCGGGGGCGGGCCAGTTCTCGGTGACCGCATGAAGATCGACCACGCAGTAGATGCACTCGTGGCTGTCCTGGAGCGCGACCCAGTTGCGGATCGCGCCGAGATAGTTGCCGAGATGGGCGATGCCCGAGGGCTGGATGCCGGAGAAGACGCGCTGCATAGCGGATGGATGGCCGATCTGCGGCGGAGAGGCAAGGCGGGTGGCCCGGGTGGCTCCGCGAGGGACGCCAGCGCCTATTCCGCGATGGTGCCTGTCACGCGCTCGAGCGCATAACCAAGCTGCCACGGCACGATATCCCGCAATGCGTTCGCGGGGATGTGGCAACGAACTCGGTGTCCCGGTTCAACGTCCTGCCACGGTGGTGCGACGGTGTCGCAGACGCTGCCTGCCTTGCGGCTGCAGCGTGCAGCGAACTTGCAGCCAACGCCTTCGATTGCCGTGTCGGGCCGCTGGGTCGACCGTTCGACGGATACGGCACCGCGATGGCGGCCGATGATCGGCACGGACGACAGCAACAACTCGGTGTAGGGGTGATACGGCGGGCGCAGGACCTGCTGCACGCCGCCCTCCTCGACCACCGACCCGCGATACATCACCACGACACGGTCGGCGACGTGGGCGATCACACCAATGTCGTGGCTGATGAAAAGATAGGAAAGTCCAAGTTCATCGCGCAGGCTCAGCAACAGATTGAGTACCGCTGCCTGAACCGAGACATCGAGTGCCGATACGGCCTCGTCGCAGACCAGGAAGTCGGGCCTTGTCGCAAGTGCGCGCGCGATGCCGACACGCTGTTTCTCGCCACCTGACAACTGATGCGGATAACGCGCGGCATAGGAAGGTGGCAGGCGCACGATCCCGAGCAGCCGCTCGATCTCGGCAGCGTCCCGCTCCAGGCCGAAGTGCTGCAACGGGCGGCGAAGTATGGTGCCGACAGTCTGGCGTGGATTGAGTGCGGTATCGGGGTTTTGCAAGACGATCTGAGCGCGGCGGCGGAATGTTGCGGCAGGTGTGCCTGGAATTTCCGTCCCGTCGAAATGCAGCGTGCCGGTATCGGCAGGTACCAGGCGCAACAACAGCCGGCCCAGCGTTGTCTTGCCGCAGCCGGACTCTCCGACCAGGCCGACGATCTCGCCATTGCGTATTGATATCGACACGTCGTCGACGGCCAGCACGCCGCTATCGGCACGCGCGAAGGAGCGACGAAACGATCCGCCAGTGGAAAAGCGGCGCCGCAAGCCGTTGGCCTGGAGTAGCGGCCGTGTCTCATTTTCCGCTTGCGGCGAAAGGGGAGCCTGGTCCGCGACGCTCCAGGGCAGATCACCGACGTCGTCCAACCGGTGACACCGTGCCTGATGACCGGTCCCCAACAGGGACTGAGGTTGTTCGCATCCACTCGTCGCAAACGGACAGCGTGGACGGAAATTACATCCCGTCTCCGGCACGGTCAGATCGGGCAAGCCGCCGGGGATCGGCGACAGGCGCACGCTCTGCGACACATCCGGCCGCGGCAATGCCGCCATCAACCCCTTCGTGTAGGGGTGGCGCGGATGGTCGAGCACCGTCGCGGTGGCACCATTCTCCACCACCCGGCCCGCATAAAGCACGGCGACCCGGTCACACAGCCGATCCACGATCCCCAGGTTGTGGCTGACCAGCAGCATGGAGAGTCCATGTCGCTCGCGCAGCCGGTCGAGCAGATCGAGGATCTGCGCCTCCACCGTCACATCGAGCGCCGTCGTCGGCTCGTCCAGCAGCAGCAGATCGGGGTCAGTGGCCAGCGCCGTCGCTATCACGACGCGCTGCTTCATGCCGCCCGAAAGCTGGTGCGGATAGCTGTCCATCATCTGCACCGGACGCGCGATGCCCATTTCGTCCAGCAGGTTGAGTGCACGTGCCCTTGCCTCGACCGGCGGCAGCCGCAGATGCACACGCAAAGGCTCGGTGACGAGCTGACCAATCGTCAGCGCCGGATTCAGTACCGCCGCGCTATCCTGGAACACCACGCCGATCCGCCGTCCGCGCAAGATCGCGGCCCTGCTCAACAGATCCTCGCCACTAAAGGCAATGCGACGCGCATGAAGCCGTGCGCCCGCGTCCAGCAGGCCCAGCAACGCCATCACCACACTGGATTTGCCGGAACCGGACTCACCCACCAACCCGAGCGCGGTGCCTTTCTGGATGGCCAGAGACACGTCATCCAGCGCCTTCAGCCAACCGCGTGGCGTGCTGTATTCCAGCGACATCCCGTCGATCGCCAGCAATGGCTCAGCCATGCGCACGGCCGGACAAATGCGGATCCAGATATTCGCGCAGGCCTTCGCCAACCAGGTTCACCGAGACCAGCAGCACGCTGAGGCAAACGCCAGGCGCCAATCCCACCCACGGCGCCTGCGTCAGGAAGGTGCGGCTTTCAGCGATCATCAGCCCCCATTCGCTGCTCGGTGGCTGCGGTCCAAGACCGAGAAACGACAAGGCCGAGCCAAGCAGTATCGCGAAGGTGATGCGCAGCCCGCATTCAACGATGATCGGCGGCCACGCGTTCGGCAGGATCTCGTGCCACAGGATGCTGCTCGCACCTTCACCGCGCGCGAACGCCGCCTGCACGAAGTCCTCTTGCAACAGCGCCAGGCCCAGTGCCCGGCTCAGGCGTACTAAAATCGGGATATACACCAGCCCAACTGCGAGGATCGTCTTGAACAGGTTGGGCGGCGTCACCGCCAGGATCAGCAGGCCCAGCAAAATCGGTGGCACCGAAATCAGCAGATCCACGCTGCGCATGATGACCTCTTCCACCATGCCGCGATGGAACGCAGCAAACATACCAAGTGGCACGCCGACCACGAGGCTGATCAGCATCGCGCCGAAGCCGATCATCAGCGACAGATGCGCGCCGGCCAGGACGCGCGACAGCACATCACGACCGAACTCGTCGGTACCGAACGGATGCACCAGGCTCGGTGGCATCAGACGAGACCGGACTGCGAATGCTGTCGGATCGAACGGCGTGTGCCACGCACCGATCACGGCGAGGATCACGATTCCCGCCAGCACCGTGACGCCAAGCAGCAGGACACCCGGCAGCCGACGACGGGACGCGGTGAGAGCGAACGCCATCACGCCGAGGCACCGCCAACTCGGATGCGCGGATTGAGCACCGCATAACTCACATCAGCGGCAAGATTGGCCAGCGCGTAGATCGTGGTCACCACCATCATGCCGGCCTGCAACAACGGCAGATCATGATGCTCGATGGCAAACACCAGCAGGCGGCCAAGGCCAGGATAGGCGAACACGGTCTCGACCACCACAACCCCGCCGATCAGCAGGCCGAGGTCGATCGCGAGGATCGTGATAGCGGGCAGCAGCGCATTCGGCAGCGCATGCCGCCACAGCACGCGTGACGCGCTGAATCCCTTTGCCCGCGCGGCCAGTACGTAGCGGCTTTGCAGCACCTCGATCATCGCCGAGCGCGTCAACCGCGACACATGCGCCAGCAGACCGCACGCCAGCACAAGCACCGGCAATACAAGATGCGAGGCCCAGGCGAGGAACCCTGCTTCGTCGAGCGGCGCATATCCCGTCGCCGGCAACACCTGCATCCAGGAGCCGAACAACAACACCACCAGAATGCCCCAGAAGAATTCCGGCGTCGCGATGAACACCAGCTGCGCCAACGTCGCGATGCGGTCGGACAGCCGGCCCTGATGAGTGGCCGCGAACACGCCAAGCGCGATGCCGCCTGTTGCCACCAACACGAACGCCAGTAACGCGAGGATCGCCGATCGCCCCAGCGCCTCGAGGATCAACGGCGCCGCGGGCCGCTGCATCACGACCGAGGCACCCAGATCCCCGTGCAGCATGCCGCTCAGCCAGTGCCAGTATTGCAGTGGCAACGGATCGTTCAGGCCAAGCTTCGCTTCCAACGCCCGCACGTTATCGGCCGTCGCGAACTCCCCCAGGATCGCATACGCCACATTGCCCGGGAGGATATGCACCACCGCAAAGATCAACACCGACATGGCGAACACGACGCCAAGCGCCCCGGCCAGCCGATGCAGCAGATATCCGGCCACCCGCTACACCGCGCTTCAGCTCAGCGTGGCGTTGCGGAGGTCGAACCAGCGCATCGGGTGTGTGTGCACGCCGCCGACGTTGCTGCGGAAGGCGCACGCAAAATTCGAGACGTAGGCGAACATGCCGGGTGGGACGGCTGCCAGTGCCTTCTGCATCGCGATGTAGCTGGTCTTCTGCACGTTGACATCGCCGCTGGTGCGCGCGGTCTCCAGTGCCTTGTCGACATCGGGGTTGCTGTAGTGCCAGAGCTGTTCGTTCCAGCTCGCGCCGGTGTGGAGGAACGGAAAGGTGCTGGTATCCACGGTCGGCCGCGCGAAGAAGCCGTCGATGTAGAGCGGGGCCTTGCCGGAGACTTCGGCGGAAAAGCTCGAATAGGGCACACGCTGGATTTGCAGGTCGAAGCCGGCTGGTTTCAGCAATTGCTGCAACGAGACGCCGAGGCGTTCGCGCAACGGACGTCCGATCGGCACGATCATCGGCATCTTGATGCCGTCCGGGTGTCCCGCTTCGGCCAGCATCTTGCGCGCCGCCACTGGATCAGCCTGCGGGATGACCACATCCTTGGCGTAGAATGGATGGGTCGGCGGTATCGGGCTGAGGGTCGGCAACCCCTGTCCGAACAGCGTCAGCTCGACCAGGTCGCGCTTGTCAACGCCGAGGTGAAAGGCTTGACGCACCTTCAGATTGTTGAACGGCGGATTGAGGTTGTTCATCACCGCGCCGTCCCAGGACGCGGTGGGGATGCTCTCGGCGCGAAGCCCTGATTGCTTGCCGAAATCCTTCACCTGCTCGAGCGGCAGGTCCCACAGAATGTCGATATCGCCTGCCTGCAATGCGGCGATCCGTACGCTGATCTCGGGAATGATGCGCAATTCGGCGCCTGCGATCTTGGGCAGGCCGGCATCGAAGTAATCGGGATTGCGCGTCATCACCACGCGATCGCCAGGCGTGTAGCTGACGAATTTGAATGCCCCGGTGCCGATCGGCTTCGTCGCCATCTGCGCCACCGCACTGCGTGGCGTGATCTTCGCCTGCCGGTCCGTCAGCACATCGGCGAGGCCGCTGTAGGGAACCTTCAGCTCGAACACCACCGTGGCAGGATCGGGCGCCGAAACGGTATCGACCATGTCGTATTGGCTGCGTGCCGGCGCGGCGACCTTGGGATCGAGCAATCGGCGGAACATGGCGACCACATCGTCGGCCACCATCTCCTCGCCATTGTGGAACTTGACCCCACGGCGCAGCTTGAATGTCCAGCGCTTGAGGTCTTCGGTGAACGACCAGCTTTCGGCCAGATCCGGCACGACCACGAGATCCTCACGCATGCGCGTCAGGCCGTTGAAACAGATATTGTCGAAGATGTATTCATCGCCGGTCGAGGTCATCAGCGGATCGAGTGTATTGAGCGACGTGCTGATGCCGATGCGTACGACGCCGTCCGCCGCGCGCGCGCTGGAGACCATCGAAGCCGCGAGTGACGAGCCGATCAACAACCTGCGGGTGAGCGACATAGCCTATCCTTCGCTTATCGGGGTTCGGTAGCGGCGAGGCACTTAAGGCAAGCAAACAGCGTGCCGGGCGAATCAGCCGGCGTTTCGCAGATTCTCGCGCAAGGTACGGCCGGCATATTCGGTGCGGAACAGGCCACGCCGCTGCAGTTCCGGCACGACCATTCGGCCGAATTCCTCGTAGGTGGCTGGAAAAACCGTCGGCGGCAGCACAAAGCCATCGCACGCACCGCTGGTGAACCAGTCCTCCATGTAGTCGGCGATGGTTGCTGGTGAACCAGCCAGCAGGCCACGTGGTTTGCGTACGGCTTGGGCGAAACTGATACCCTGCGCCTTCGCCACCTGGCGCATCCGGTCCAGCGATCCCTGCACGCCCTGATCGCCGGCGCCAACCGAAGCATCGTCGGCAGATTCGATCTCGCTCAGATCGACGCCGAGCAAAGCCGAGCTCGACGCAATCACCAGCTCGGGGTCGATCAACTCATCCAGGAACGCGGCCTTCTCGCGCGCGATGGCGTCGGTCTCGCCTACCACGACCGAGAGCGATGGCAGCACCGCGCAGTCAGACGGCCTGCGTCCGTTCGCCTCCAGGCGCTGCGTCATGTCATTGCGAAAGGCGATGGCGTCGATCTTGGTGGCGTGCGAGCAGAAGATGATCTCCGCCCATCTGGCGGCGAACGCCCGACCGCGTGGCGACGAACCCGCCTGCAGGATCACGGGCCGTCCTTGTGGGCTGCGTGGAATCGAGAGTGGGCCGCGCGTACGCACATAGCGACCTTGATAGTTAGCGTAGCGGACCTTCGAGGTATCGGCAAACACACCGCTGGCGCGATCGAGCACCATCGCATCGGGGTCCCAGCAATCCCACAAGGCAAAGCACGCCTCCATCATCTCGTCGGCGCGGTCATAACGCTCGTCCCTGGGTGGAATTGCTTCCAAGCCGCAGTTCCACGCCTCGTAATTGTTGGCCGACGTGACGACATTCCAAGCCGCGCGCCCCTTGCTCAGCAGGTCAAGCGAGCCGAGCACGCGCGACAACGGGTACGGCGTATTGAATGTGGTGGACAGCGATGTGCCGAGTCCCAACCGCGTCGTCACCCGCGCCATCAGTGGCAGCAGCATGAGCGGATCGAGCAGCGTCAGCTGACCGCCGCGACCGAGATAGTCTGCGAAGCTGTTCTTGTAGATATCCGAAACGCCCATGCCATCGGCGAAGAACCCGGCATCGAACCGCGCTGCCTCCAGCACGCGCGCCAAATGTTCGTAGCGCTCGGGTTCCCAAAGGTCGTCCAGCGGCGCACCGGGATAACGCCACGCGCTGGCATAGCTCGCGGTTGGCCCTGCCTTCAGATAGGCCACCAGATGCATCTTGCCCGCAACGCTCACGATCTGCTCCTTGAAAGATTGAGGACGGCGGTAGCAAATTCTGTGCCGCACATTTCATCGAAACCAAAGGACAGAACCGCGGATGACAGCAACTCCCGAGACCTGCGATCTCCTCATCCGCAATGGCACCGTGCTGACTATGGATGTACATCGGACAGTGCATCCGTGCGGCGCCATCGCAGTACGAGGGCATAGCATCGCAGCGGTCGGACCGGAAGCAGCCGTGCTGCCACGATGGCGATCGGCCCGCGTGTTGGATGCCCAGGGCGCCATCGTGCATCCAGGTTTTGTCGATGCGCATCTGCACGTAAACGCGCAGACCTGCCGTGGCCTCTTTCGTGGCGATCCCAGCAAGGGCGGTACCGGCGGCGCGAGTTATGCCGACTGGAAAGCAGCCTTGCGTCCCGAGGATGAGCAGGCGGCTACTGGTCTTGCCTGCATCGAGATGCTGCGTCATGGCATCACCACGTTCATCGAGCCCGGCAGCGCATTCGAACCTGACGCGGTTGCCGAGGCGACACAGGCGGCGGGCGTACGCTGCTCGCTCGCCGATCCGTACCTGTGGGACGACACATCACTGATGGATGCCATTCCGGGCCTGCGCAGCGACACGTTGTTGGCGCGCGTGCCGGCCGACCGCGACCGGTGTTTCAAACTGCTCGGCGGCCAGCTGGTCCGCAACCGTGACGCTGACGGCATCCTGCACGGACATGTCGCGCTATACGGCGAGGGAACCGCATCGGATGAGCTGTTTCAGGCGGCAAAGGGGCTCGCGGACCGCGAAGGCGTGGTACTGAACAGCCATCTCGGCTTCGATCTCGACCTTGCGGCCGCGATGGAACAGCGATGGCACCGGCCGCGTTTCCTGTATCTGGCCGAACTCGGCGTGCTTGGCCCCAACACGACCTTTGTGCACATGAATCTGATCCGCGATGCAGAGATCGAGCCGATCCAAAGCTCAGGGTTGACGATCGTCTGGTGCCCGGTCGCCTACATGACGCGTGGCATCGCGATGCGCGAGCGAACCCGAATTCCCGAGATGAGGCGACGCGGTGTGCCGGTTGCACTCGGCACCGACTCTGCCCGGGAGAGCTCCGCGGGTGACGCAGGATTTCTCGCATTGCATCTGGCCAGTGAGGTGGGATGTGCGTTGGTATCGGAGGACGTCATCGAAATGCAAACGCTGGGTGGTGCGCGCGCCGCCGGCCTCGATTCCATCATCGGCAGCATCGAGCCAGGCAAGCGCGCCGACATCGTGCTACGTGCGCATTCCGTTGCTGAACTCGCACCGGCCGCTGACCCTGCCCACCAGCTCATTTGTGTCGCTCACGGTCCCAGCGCCGACACCGTCCTGGTCAATGGCCGCATCGTGTTGCGCGGCGGCTGTTCCACCTTGGTGGATGAGGCCGCGATATTCGCCGAGGCACGAGCATCGGTGGCGCGAATCCAGCAGCGTATCGGGCTCACAGCACCTGGTCTGTGGCCGCGAACGTGACGTCATATCATCCAGCGTCCGCCATCGATCAGCAGCGACTGTCCGGTGATGAACCGGCTGTCGTCGCTTGCCAG
>DATJJM010000446.1:0-15768 GCA_035492535.1 Acetobacteraceae bacterium
CCCGAGGTGCGCCACAACGCCGAGGACTTCCGCAAATTCCGCGCGCGCTGGCTGGCCAACGATCCGCATAGTTTCGCTGCGATCAATCGCATGCTCGCTGACTCCACCGTCACGGAGGAATTACCGCGTATTGCCTGCCCCACGCTGGTGATCGGCTGCACGCACGACAAGCTGCGTCCACCATCCGATGTCGAGCCGATGGCGAAGCGAATCCCCGGTGCCGAATACTTGACCATCAACTCGGGGCATTTCGCCGGCATCCAGACGCCCGGTCTGGTATCGCAGGCGTTCCATGGATTCTTCTCCGCGCTGGGATACTGACGCCTGGGCGCACATGTCGATCCAGGGCTGTTCAAGCCAGCCCTGATCATTCTGGCCGCGGCGGCCATCGTGATCCCGCTGTTCCATCGGCTGAAGCTCAGCCCGGTGCTCGGCTTCATTCTTGTCGGCATCGGCGTCGGTCCATTCGGCTTCGCTATGCTGGCCGACAAGGTGCCAGTGCTCGGCGCGATCATGCTGAACAGGCCCGAGACGATCGCGCCGATCGCCGAACTCGGCATCAGCATGATGATGTTCATGATCGGCCTGGAGCTGTCATGGGAACGGCTCCGCGTGATGCGCCGACTGGTGTTCGGTTTCGGCCTGCTGCAGTTCCTGCTGTGCGCAGCGGCCATCGCCGCAGTGATCTTCGCACTTGGAGCGTCACCGTTGCTCGCCGTTATCGCCGGCACCGCACTCTCGATGTCGTCCACCGCTGTTGTCGTGCAGGTGCTGTCGCATGAAAAGCGCCTTGGTGCACCGGTCGGCCGGGCATCGCTCGCGGTCCTGCTGCTGCAGGATATCGCCGCTGTGCCCGTGCTGTTCGTCATCAGCGTATCCAGCGCGGATGGCGGCGCGTTCGGGACCATCGCGCGAGCGGTCGCTGTCGTCATCGGCCTGATCATCGGCGGCCGCGTGATCCTGCGGCCCTTGTTCCGCAGCGTCGCACGCACTGGCAGCCCGGAGCTGTTCGTCGCCGCATGCCTGCTGGTGATCCTGGCCACCAGCCTTGCCGCCGCGGTTGTCGAGCTGCCGATGGAACTCGGCTCGCTGATCGCCGGACTGCTGCTGGCGGAAACTGAATTCCGGCGGCAGATCGAGATCACCATCGATCCATTCCGCGGCCTGTTGCTCGGCGTCTTCCTGATTTCCGTCGGCATGAGCCTGGATCTTGTCAGCATCGTCAGCGATGCGCCGCAAATCGTGCTCGGCGCCATCGTGCTGGTGGCACTGAAGGCTGGGATCATTGCCTGTCTCGCCCGCATGTTCGGCCTGCACTGGCCGACGGGATGGCAAGCCGGATTGCTGCTGGGCCCCGGCGGCGAATTCGGCTTCGTGATCATCGCCCTCGCGCGAACCGGGGGACTGATCGATGCCGATACGACGCGCTTTCCGCTGGTTCTCATCGCGGCGACGATGGCCGCGATTCCGCTGTTCTCCACGCTGGGCCGTCGCGTAACGCACCGTGCGTCAACGCGGCCGATGATCGACCCGGCGCTGCTGGCGCTGCCACCCGACGATGCCACGCCGCGCGTCATCGTTGCCGGACTGGGACGTGTCGGCGAGACGGTTGCTGTGCTGCTGGAGCGGCATGGCGTTGCCTATATCGCTGTCGATGCGGATACCGACCGTGTGGCGGAGCAGCGCAAGCTGCGCCGCCCGGTTTACTGGGGCGACATTGCGCAGCCGCAGCTGCTGCATCGCCTGCATCTCGAAACCGCGCGCGCCCTGGTGGTGACCCTCGGCGACCACGACGCCAGTGATCGTTTGGTGGCCGCAGCCCGTGCGGCGCGCCCTGACCTGCTGATCATCGCGCGCGCCCGGGATGCGCGGCATGCGGCGCATCTCTATGCGATGGGCGTCACCGACGCAGTTCCCGAAACGATCGAAGCAAGCCTGCAACTGGCTGAAGCTGCACTGGTGGAGATCGGCGTTGCGATGGGTCCGGTGATCGCCACCATCCACGAACGCCGAGCGGAACTGCAAGCCGAGATCAAGGCGATGGCACCACAGGCCGACGTGCCCATGCGGGGCCGCCGTCGCCTGCGCGACATGTTGTCACGCGCGGGGTGAAGTCGGAACTTGTCGTGCAATTCAGACACTTGGTACCCGTCGACCCGAGCGGTCGTTCGCACTGTTCGGTGCTGATTGGCGTCACACTCGCTGGGCCAAGCGGGGGTTCAGGCGACGCCGCTGCCGATCAGCATCTCAACACTCATGCGCAACCGCCTGTCAGCTTCGAATTCGGCAAGTTTCGCTCTCACTTCCTGTCGGACTGCAAGCCGCGCCGCATCGGGCAGCATGAGATATGTTTGTGGGATGGAACCAATGCCCGCCTCGATCGAATCCCAATACTCATCGAAGCTCTTATAACTATCCTCGCGCGTTTGTCGTTCAATCCGAACCTGCTGAAATCCGGCATTGATCAGCAAAGCTTCCAGTCGGGCTGGGTCGCCGAGCGAGAAGGACAGATGAACGGTCTGCTGCTGGGCGGGCAGAAGGCGGCCAAGCAGATCAGCAAGGATGCCCCACATCGGGGCGCGGTCAGGGCTGGAGATGACGCATAGTCCAGCGCGACCCCCATCGCGAAGCACGCGTCGGAACTCCTTCAATCCGAGGCTGGGATTCGGAAAGAACTGCAAACCAAGCTGGCAGATCACAGAATCAAAGCAGCGATCCGAAAACGGTAGTGCTTGCCCGTCCGTCGCTACCGGCAGAAAGTTCGGCTCGTTCAATCGACCGCGAGCACATTCGAGCATAGGTGGGGCGATATCGGCGCCGATCAGGCGTCCCGACGGACCTATGGCTGACGCAATAGCGACGGCGGCCTCCCCGGTTCCGGTGCACATATCAAGCACCTGATCGCCCGGCTGAACATCAGCGGCTTCGAGCACCAGCGGCACAAAAAGCCGGGACCACCGGCCGGTAAACTGCTCATACGCCGATGCATCGACGGCATGGCCTGGTCTAACGTGAAACCCCGGTGCACGTTCTGTTGTCATGGTTGTTGCTCCCGCGTCAGAATCTATCTCGGCAGTCAGATGCAGGTATCAACCGTCAGTTTCGCGCGCCCCTAGCTCACGACGCGCATCGTCGGCAGATTCTCCGGTACCGTCAGCTTGCAGCCGACGCTCGCGTGAACCTCATCGAGCGTTATGCCAGGCGCGATCTCGCGGATGCGGAAACCGTCGCCGATCGGTTCGAACAGCCCGTAATTCGTGGCGACCAGCTTCACCACGCCACGCGCCGTCACCGGCAGCGCACATTGCGCCACCAGCCGAGGCGCCCCGCCGCGTGTCGTCTGCTCCATGATGATGAATACGCGCTTGGCGCAGGCCGCGAGATCCATAGCGCCACCGATGCCACCGCCCTTCTGGCCAGAGATCTTCCAGTTGGCGAAGTCGCCGTTGCACGCGACCTCATACGCGCCCATCACGGTGACATCGATGCGCCCGCCGCGAATGATCGCGAAGGAGTCGGCGTGATGCACCACCGCGGCACCCGGCTTCAGCGTGACGTTCTGGCCGCCGGCGTTGACCAGGTTCAGGTCTTCCTCTCCGGCTGGTGCGATCGGGCCATAGCCGATGACGCCGTTCTCGGAATGATAGGTGATGTCGCGATCGCCGATGTCGGTGTTGGAGCACATCGTCGGAATGCCGACGCCGAGATTGACGATCCAGCCATCCTGGAACTCGAACGCGATGCGATCGGCCATCTGCTGGCGGTTAATACCTTTCTGGGTTCCGCTCATCGACGGCGCTCCTGTCGGCGTTGTGGCCAAAGGCCTTCGGGGGCAGGCGGCACTTTCACCACGCGATGGACGAAGATGCCGGAGGCATGGACCTGGTCGGGATCGATCGCGCCGGCCGGCAGGATGTCCTCGTCCACCTCCGCGACGGTGACGCGCGCGGCGGTTGCCATCACCGGGCAGAAATTGCGCTGCGCGCGATGGAACTGCAGGTTGCCGGACGTGTCGGCGCGCGTGGCGCGGACGAACGCGTAGTCGAGCGGGAGCGCGTACTCCAACAGATATTCGCGGCCGCCGATGACGCGGGTCTCGCGCCCTTGCGCAAGCTCGGTGCCAACGGCGGTGGGCGTGTAGAACGCCGGGATGCCGGCACCCGCCGCACGCAGACGTTCCGCGAGCGTGCCTTGCGGGACGAGTTCGGCATCGACCTCGCCCGATTCGTAGTACTTGGTGAAGGGCAGCACGTCGGTGGGACGGGTCGCGGCGGTGAACGCGCAGATCACCTTCTTTACCTGGCCGTTCTCGACCAGCATTCCCATGTCCGGCATCCGCGGCTGCTGCGCGCCGCCGGTTGTGTTGCCAACAAGCGTCAGGTTTTTTGCGCCGTGTTCGAGCAATGCGCGGATCAGATTGAACGGCGTGCCCGGCATGGCAAAACCGCCGAAGGCGATCGTGGCGCCATCAGGGATGTCGGCCACGGCGTCGCGGAATGTGGCGACCTGCTTCGATTTCTGCGTCATTTCCCCCTGCTATGCATATGGCGTCAATGGATGGAGGGGCAGGGATACCGGCGAGTCAAGCGGCGCTTGCAGGGCGATGCGCTGCTACCCGCCTCCATTCTGAGCAGGCAGCGCAAATGCACGTCGTGTCAGGTTCCGTGCAATGAACGCTATGAGCGTGCCCGGTGTTTCAGGACGACGTTCCGCTCTGGAAGCGATTTGGCCCCCGGTATCATGATGACCGGAACGGCTTATCGAGCGGTGAGGTCGCATCGCAATGGTGACGTCTGCCGTCGAACGGGGGCTTGTCAGCCCAACCGGCGGCGCAATGGTCGACATCTGCGTCATGACGTCCTGCAACGGGATCGCCACGGACGGTCCTGTAACATTCCGCAGGTCGGGATCAGGCAGCGCCGGTTCGATCAGCAGTTCAACTGGCAGCGATAAATGCATCGTCGGCGCCGAGGCATGCGACGTAACAACGCCGGCGGGCGTGCCCCTGTTAGCGTGCGCGCTCGGATCGGAATCAGTAGTCCGTTGATCGAACAAGATAACCAGTGCCGGTAGGCAGAACAGTCCCGAAAGCAATAACCGCCACATCCGCCATAGCCCTCACAGCGATTCCCTTTGCAGATCCGGATTGTAGCCCCTGTGAGCCGAAATTCACACCCGCCGCACGTTGGTGAACTGCGCCACGCCGCCCTTCAGGATCCCCGTCAGGTTCTTCCGATACGCCCCGGCGAAGAAGAATGCGCCCAGCGGTATATACGGGACGTCCTGGAACGCCTGAAGCTGGATCTCGCGGCACAGACGCTTCTGTTCCTCAGGATCCGCTGTGTCGATCCATGCGGTGCGCAGTTCCTCCACCTTCGGCTCGGTCGGCCAGCCGAACAGCGACTGCTTGCCCAGTCCGCGCAGGAAGCTGTGCGCCGCCGGGCTCATCGCGGCGTAGCCTGGCGCATAGTTCGCGTTCAGGCTCCAGCCACCCTTGTCAGGCGGCGCCTGCGACAGCAGCCGCTGTGCCACCGTCGCCCAGTCCAGCGCCTGATAGTCCAGATTCATGTCCAACTTGTGGAAAACCTCGGCTGCGACCTCGCTCATCGCGTTGATCGCCGGCAGATCTGTCGGCACCAGGAACACGATCTTTTCGCCGTTGTAGCCGGCCGCCGCGAGCTCGTGTTTCACCTTGCCAAGATCCCGCGGGCTGTTCAGCACGTCCATGCCCGCGTCGTTGGCGAACTGCGAGAGTGGACTGAAGATCCCCACGCCGGCGCGCCACATGGAGGAGTCTTCACCGGCGACGGCCTGCATCATGTCGGTCTGGCTGAACGCACCCAGCAGCGCGCGACGGATGCCGACGTTATCGAACGGCGGATACAGGTGGTTGAATCGGAGCACCGCCTGATAGCCGAGCGTATCGACGATATCGACCTTCACGTCCGCGTTCTTGCGCAGGAGAGGCAGCAGGTCGGTCGTCGGCTGCTCCCACCAGTCCATCTCGCCTGATTGCAGTGCGCCGGCCGCCGTCGCGGGGTCGGGAATGGTGTGCCACTCGACCCGGTCGAAATAGGCGATCTTCGGGCCGGCTGTGCCAACCGGCGGACCATCGGTGCGCGGCACGTAGTCGGTGTTGCGCGCATAGACAGCAAGCGAACCCGGTACACGCTCCTTCATGACAAACTTGTAGGGACCACTGCCGATTAGTTCCGTCACCTGCTGAGCCGGTGCGTTGGTGGCGAGCCGCTCCGGCATGATGGCCGATGCGTATGGCGTCGGCTTCGCCAGCAGGTCGGGCAATAGCCGGAACGGCCGCTTCAGCCGGAACTGCAGCACGGTGTCGGAGATTGCCGACAGGTCATCCACCTGGCTGAACACGGAAATCGCGAAAACATCCCGCTTGCCCCAACGCTTCAGCGAGGCAACGGCATCGCGCGCAAGCACGGGTGTGCCATCATGGAAGCGCTGGCCCTCGCGCAAGGTGATCTTCCAGGTCTTGCCGTCATCCTCCACGATGTGCCCCGCCGCCATCTGCGGCCGAGGCTGCGCGGCATCATCCACACCGTACAGCGTATCGAACACCATGTAGGCGTGATTCCGCGTGACCAGCGCCGAGGCGAAGTGCGGGTCGAGCAATGCTATATCCGCCTGCGGGATGAACTTCAGCAGCTTCGTGTTGGTCGCGGCTCGTACGGCGGGGGTGGCAAGCGTGAGTGCAGCGGAACCAGCCAGGAAATCACGGCGCTTCATCGCGGGTTGCTCCTTGCAGATTCGCGAAGGTTGCAAGTGAAACGGCCGGTGGCAAGTGGGCGGGTGGATTGCCAGGCTGCTGCTTTCGGTTCCAGGATGCCCACAACGACCAATGAACGGAGGGCGGTCCATGAACAACACGCCACAACTGCGCCCATTGGGCGAGGCATTGGGTGCCGAAGCGCTTGGCATCGATCTGTCCAGGCCGCTCGACGAAGCGACCTTCGACTGGATCGCGGGCGCCTTTGCCGAGCATCCGGTGCTGGTGTTCCGCGATCAGGATATCGGCGCGGTTCCGCTCGCCGAGTTCGGCCGGCGGTTCGGCACGCCGCGCATGCACGCGCTGATCAAGTACCGGCACGCCGATTGCCCGCAAGTGTCATGGCTCACGAACGTGGATGAGGACGGCAAGGTGGACTGGTATGGCGTGAAGCGCGCCACCGATTGGCACACCGATTCGACGTATGAGGCGGAACTGCCGCTGCTCGCGATCCTGCATGCCAAGGAGGTTCCTTCCGACAAGGGTGGCACGATGTTCGCCGATATGCGCGCCGCCTATGATGCGTTGCCGGATACGCGCAAACAGCAGCTCGAAAGCCTGACCGCGCTGCATGGCCGCAGCGTGGGTCCGGCTGGCGAGAAGCTGTATGGAGCGGACAAGGGCATCACGGCAAAGCTGCCGGACAACGTGCAGTGGCCCGCGGTGACGCGCCATCCGGTTACGGGGCGGCAGGTGCTGTTCGTCAATCCGATGCACACGTACGGGTTTGCCGGCATGACGCAGGACGAGGCCTGGCCGCTGATCGAGGAACTCGCCGAGCATGCGACGCAGGATCGCTTCGTCTATTATCACCGCTGGCGCGTCGGCGATGTGCTGATGTGGGACGAGCGCGCGACGATGCACCGTGGTGCCGGCGACTATCGCCCCGAAGAGCGCCGCATCATGCTGCGGACGATCGTGTATCCGAACTGACGGGTTACCGTCATGCCGACGAAGGTCGGCATCCACGTATCGATATACAACTTGGAACGACGTGGATGCCGGCCTGCGCCCGGCATGACAGACCACGCTACGCGCCCCGTTCCGGCCACACTGGCTGGTGATATCCCAGCGGCACCGACGGCCGCGCCCAGTATGGCTGCGTCTCTGACAATTGCAGCGTCGGCCGCAGGTGCCGCAGCTTGCCCGATGGCGTGTCGGTCACCATCGACCAGCGCTCCAGCTCTTCAGGTGCGAATTCCTTCGGTGCGTCGCGTGCGGCACTTTCCGGCACTTCGCCGAGATCGACGATCCACTTGCCGATCTGCGCGAGCGACATGCGTACCAGCCAGCTGCCGCCCTCACGTGCGCGCCGCGCCAGTGCGACCATCGTGCCGAATGCCATCAGATAGCCGGTGCAGTAATCGATTGCCGATACCGGATAGAACTCCGGCGCGCCGGCCTTGTTGGGGATCACCTCGGTCTGACGCGTGGTGATGCCGCTGACCGTCTGCACAACGGTATCGAAGCCACGCCGTGACGCCCACGGTCCTGCGTGGCTGAACGCGCACAATGACACATACACAAGGCCCGGACGCAGCGCCGCGAGTTCCTCAGGCGACAACCCGCGCATGCCCAATGTGCCCGGCCGATAACCCTGCGAGAACACATCCGCCTCGCGTACCAGACCGCGCAACACGTCCACATCGCGCTGCTCGCGCAGATCGAGATGCGCCGAGAGCTTGCCGTGGCCGGTATCGAATTCCTGATATCCAAGGTTCGGCAGATGCGGTGCTGTGATCTTCAGCACATCCGCCCCATGCTCCGCGAGGCTGCGCGCGCAGGTGGGTCCCGCCAGCACGCGCGTCAGGTCGAGCACGCGGATGCCGGACAGTGGCCGCTTGCCCTCCGGCAGCGGCTGCGGCGGCGCATCGCCGATGCGGATGATCTCCAGTAACGGCAGTGAAGCGATCGCGGCCGACTGCGGATGCTTCGCCCATTCGGTCTTCGAGCGCACCATCCCGCCGGCACCCTTCGCGGCGATGATCGCTTCTTCGAGGTCCTGTGCGTTCCAGTTCAGCACCGCCTTCGCCACGGCCTCGCGATCTTCCGGCACACCAAGCACGTTCAGCGCGGCCGCGCGATGGTTGGGGAAGTTGCAGTGCAGGTAGCTCCATCGCCCGTCCTTCGTCGGATACACGCCCATGATGGAATTGCGGCGAGCGGACACCTCGCCATCGCCGAGCTTCATGTAGTGCCCGCTGCGGAGCGATGCGGTCGCCTGCCGCACATCCACCCCGGCTGATTGCGAACGGCCGGTGCGCAACTCCCACAAATCAGACACAGCCAGACCGATCGCGCCAAGCGTCGCCGCACCCGCCTCACCGATACGGAACGGTGTCGGCAGGATCGGATCAGTGCCGCCGGTGAATGTAACAGTATCCGCACGTGCGGCTGAAAGACCGGCAACCGGCAGGATCGAGCGCAGGGCTTCTGTTGGCATGGTCGAGACCTCCCCAAGGCGTCGCGGCCCAGCATGGCGCGCGGCGCCGATGTATTGCAAATTCGCCGGGTCACAATGTGACTGGATGGCCGGGTCAAGCCCGGCCATGACGCGTGAAGATCGGGCTGCGCCCGAAGCATATGGAAGGCAGGTGGTCATGCAAGTAGGCACGATGATGCGGTTCACGCCGGGTATGGGCGAAGGCGGGCGGTTGATGGAGCGTGCCGCCGATTACGCGCGCCGCATCGAGGCCGCCGGTTTCCCCGCTATCTGGGTGGGCGATTCGCTCGGCCGCGGCAATCCGACGCTGGATCCGCTGATGGAGCTGGCAACGCTCGCCGCTGTGACCAGCAAGGTGGAACTCGGCATCGGCGTGCTGCAGCTCCCGTTGCGGCATCCGATCGAGCTGGCGCATCGTGTGCAGTCGTTGCAGGCGCTGAGTGGCAACCGGCTGATGCTTGGCGTCGGCAGCGGTTCCACCAAGGACGACTTCGATCTGCTCGGCTATGATTATGACAAGCGGTTCGGCACGTTGCGGTCGTCGCTCCGGGCGATGCAGGCGGTGTGGCGCGGCGATTCGGCGCTGTCGGTCTGGCCAACCTGCAAGGGCGGCCCGCCGATCATGATCGGGGCGTGGCGCAGCCATCGCTGGATCACGCTGGCGGCGAAGGAGTTCCAGGGCTGGACGCCCTCTGGCCGCTACAGCAGTTGGGACGACCTGGAGGCCGGCATGAAGGTGTTCCGCGAAGCCGGCGGCAAGAATGCGGTACTGGCGAACACCGCGGTCGATCTTGGCAACCGGCCAGGTTCGGCGGAGCTCGCCAAGGTCGCGGAACCTGCGCTCATCGGCACGCCCGACGAAGTGCGACAGAAGCTGAAGCGCATGAAGGACATCGGCTTCGAGTCAGTCATGGTGGTGTCGCATCACAATGTGCTGGAGGACATCGAGCGCGTTCGCGACATGCTGTGATGCAACTGCATCCCATCGGCACGCTGCACACGCCCTGGCGCAGCGTTGCCGACTGCCCGCGCAACGGCCGCCAGCCCAACCCGGCGCCGTTGTGCACGGCGGTGGTCTTGCCGGAATTCGTTGAAGGGCTGCGCAGCGTCGAGACCTTCTCGCACCTGATCCTGCTGTACGCGATGGACCAGGTGACATCGCCTGAGCTGGTCTTCACGCCACCGTTCGACGACACGCCGCGCGGCATCTTTGCCACGCGGTCGCCGCGCCGGCCCAATCCGATCGGCCTGTCGGTGGTGGCGCTGGAGGGCATCAAGGACGATACGCTGATGGTCCGCTATCTGGACTGCATCGACGGGACGCCGCTGCTCGACGTCAAGCCGTACCTGAAGACGACGGATTGCGAGCCCGACTCGAGCATGGGCTGGCTGCGGCGTCGGGCATAAGCGTTGCATCCAACCCGCCGCCAGCCCCGTATAGGATAGAGTTGCTGCGGAGCTTTTTGTGCCGACGTCCAGTGCCACGTCAGACGACACGGAAATGCTGTTGCGTCGCTGCGTGAGCGGGGATCGCGGCGCCTTCCGCCTGTTGTACGATCGCTGGGGCAACCGGCTGTACGGCATCGCGTTGCGTATCACACGCGAGGCCGCACTGGCCGCCGATGCGACGCAGGACGCGTTCGTGCAGATCTGGCAGCAGGCGCATCGCTTCGACCCCGGGCGTGGCAGCGCGGAAGGCTGGCTCATCGGCATCGTCCGCTATCGCGCGCTGGACATCATTCGCCGCCGATCGCGCGAGGTTCCTGGGTATGAAGCCGAGGACCGCGAGGATGACGCGCCCAATGCTCTGACCCGTCTGCTCAACACGGCGGAAGGTGCGGCGCTGCATCGCTGCCTCGGCGAGTTGGAAGAGGATCGGCGACGGCTGGTTGTGCTGGCGTTCGTCGATGGCCTGTCGCATAGCGAACTCGCCGAACGGATGAGTGTGCCGCTCGGCACGATCAAATCGTGGATCCGGCGCAGCCTGATCTCGTTGCGAGGATGCCTGGCGTCATGAGCGACGAAGCTGATCGCGATCTGCTCGCTGCCGAGTATGTGCTGGGCGTGCTGGAAGGCGAGGACCGAGATACGGCCATCCGCCTGCTCGCCGATGACCCTGATTTTGCGCGCGCGGTCGAGGCCTGGCAGCAGCGGCTGACCCCACTGGCATTGCAGGTGGCACCGGTGACGCCGCCCGCGGATCTGTGGCAGCGCATCGCGGCACGCACCGAACAGACGGCGACCATCGTGCCGTTGCATCGGCGCGTGCGGTTCTGGCAGGCGACGACGGCAGGCGCACTGGCAATCGCGGCGTCACTGGCTGCGTTCATAGTGCTGCACCAGCCGGCGCCGACTCGGGTCGCCGTGCTTTCGCCACTTGCCGGCGGCGCCGCGCCGGTGCTGATGGCGATCGCCGAACAGAACGGCACGCTGGTGGTGCGCCCGACGGCACAGATTGCGGTGCCTGCGGACAAGGATCTGGAGCTTTGGCAATTGCCGCAAGGTGCGACGCGGCCGCAATCGCTTGGCGTGTTGCCGGCATCAGGCAAGACGCTGGACGTGGCGCTGGCGCAGAATACGCAGTTGCTGGTGAGCCTTGAGCCGAAGGGCGGATCGCCGACGGGCCAGCCGACGGGTCCGGTGCTATACGGCGGCTTGCTCACGACGCCGCGCGGTTGATGCGGCGCGGAAGGGTCAGCTCCCGCTGAACCAGTTGTAGCCGTAGTCTTCCCAGAACCCGCCTGGATATACGTTCGTCACTTCGATGGCGATGATGTGCTTCGGGTTCTTGAAGCCGAGCTTGGTCGGCACGCGCAGCTTCATCGGGAAGCCATACATCGCCGGCAGTGGCGCATCGCGGAACGTCAGTGCCAGCAGCGTCTGCTTGTGCAGCGCTGTCGCCATGTCGATCGAACCGCGGTAGTCATCGGCGCAGCGGAACGACACATAGCGTGCGCGCGTATCGGCGCCGACACGCGCCAGGAAATCGCGGAATGGCACGCCGCCCCACTTGCCGATGGCGCTCCAGCCCTCGATGCAGATGTGCCGCGTGATCTGGCTGGCCTGTGGCAGCGCGGCCAGGTCGGCCAGTGTCCATGGGCGCCGCTCGGTCACCAGGCCGGACACTTCGAGCCGCCATGCAGCGCCATCGACGTGGCGCACCTGATCCAGCTTGTAGTACGCGTTGAACGGGAAGGGATCGGTGATATCCGCCTCGGGATAGGTCGGGGCCATGCGAGCGCGGCTGAACAGTGCCGCCTGCACGGTGTCGTTCCAGCGTGACATGGCGGACAGCACGCGATCGACCGCGTCATCGTCCTCAAGATTGCAGCCGGTGAGCAGCGACAATGCGCCGATGGACAGCGTGCCGCGCAGGAACAGCCGGCGTGATTCACGCCTCAGGCCGCGGCGATGTAGCGACGGATCAATCATGTTCGCCCCGTGATCATGTGTCGCAATGTGCTCGGGACGATCGCGACCAGGGTCAGGTGCACCACGATGAATGCGACGATGCCGGACATGGCGAGGAAGTGCACGCGGCGTGCGACCTCATAGCCGCCAAGCACGAGGGTAAGAGGATAGAGCTGCACCGGTTTCCAGATCGCCAGACCTGACACGATCGCCAATGCGATGCCGCAGCCGACGAGCACGTAGAGCAGCCGTTGCACGGCGTTGTACTGCGCGCTGTCATGCGGAAGGCGAAACCGCAGGGCGGCCATCGCGTCGTGCCAGATCTCGCGTGGCCGCAGTGGAAACAACCGGCGACGGATGTGGCCCGAGATGACCCCATAGCCCAGATACAAGGCAAAGTTCGCGGCCAACAGCCACATCGCGGCGAAGTGCAACGCGAGCGCGGCACCCAGCCAATGCCCCAGTGTCAGCCACGAGGGAAACGCGAAGGGGAACAGCGGAGATGCGTTGTAGATCTGCCAGCCGCTGCCGATCATCACGGTCATCGCGGCGGCGTTGATCCAGTGCGTGATGCGCGCGATGAGCGGATACATGGGGGTCACTCCGGGGGGGCGGGCGGCCTCGGGGGAAAGGCCGCCCGCGGTCGATCAGCCGCTTGGCAGCAGCACGTGATCGACGACTTGGATCACGCCGTTGGACTGGCGCACGTCGGAGATGGTGATGTCGGCGACGTCGCCTTTCTCATCCTTCACGGTGATATTCGATGAACCGTTCATCATCAGCCAGAGTTTGCCGCCCGCGACCGTGGTAAGCGTGGCGGTGCCGTTGCCTTCCAGGATCATCGTACGCAGCCTGGTTGTGTCATAGCTGCCGGGCACGACGTGGTAGGTCAGGATCTTGGTGAGTGTTGCCTTGTTCTCCGGCTTCACCAGGTTTTCGACCGTGCCGGCCGGCAACATGCCGAACGCCCCGTTGGTCGGCGCGAACACCGTGAACGGGCCGGGACCGCTCAGCGTATCGACGAGACCGGCCGCCTTCACCGCTGCCACCAACGTGGTGTGATCGGCGGAGTTCACCGCGTTGGCAACGATGGTCTTGGAGGGGAACATGGCCTGTCCGCCGACGCGGACGGTCTGCTCCGACATCGGCTGCGCGGCGAGCACAGGAATAGCGGCGGACGCCAGCAGGATGGCGGTGAACAGGGCGGTGCGCTTCATGGTGGTTTCTCCTCACGTTGGAGCGGCCATCAGCGGCCGCTGTCCCCTATCGTCGCGAGGCAGAGGATTGGATGCAGGCGCCAGCGAATTTTTTCGGTCAGATGATGCCGGCGGCGCGAAGGCTGGCTATGTGCTCGGTGTCATAGCCGACGTCGCGCAGGACCGTGTCGGTGTCGGCGCCGAGTGCGGGTGCCCGCTGCCGCGGCATCGATTCGCCATGCAGGCGGAAGGCCGGGGCGACCATGCGGAATCCGTCATAGTCCCACACGCGCTGTTCCCGCGTCACGAACTCCGATCCCAACGCCTGTGCGATGTCATATACGGGTGCCGCCGGCACCGCTCCGGCGAAATGCGCCAGCCATGCTTCCGTGCCGCGCATCGACAACGCGGCATCCAGCAATCGCGTCAGCTCGGCGCGGTTTTCCAGCCGTGCCTTGAACGTCGCGAACCGAGGATCGTCCGACCATTCCGGATGTTCGATCTTCTCGCACAGCACTGGCCAGAACTTCTGCTTGTTGCACATGATAAAGATCCAGCCATCGGCGGTGCGATAGAGCTGGCTCGGCGTCAGCGACGGATGCGCGCCGCGAGGCTCGCGCCCCTGCACGTGGCCGCCGTTCAGCGCCCAGGCCGCAAGGTAGTTCACATTCGCCAAGGCGGTGTCGAACAGGCTGACATCAACGTCCCGCCCGATGCCGGTCGCGCGCGCCGATACGATGCCGCCGAGCAGCGCGGTGGCCGCATAGACACCGGCCATAAGATCGACGATCGAAAGGCCGAACCGCGCGGGCGGTTGGTCCGGCTCGCCGGTCAGCGACAGGTAGCCGGCCTCTGCCTGCATCAGGTAGTCGTAGCCAGGCCAAGTGGCGCGGCTGCCTTCGCGTCCATACGCGGAGAGATGCGCACACACGATGCGCGGGTTCGGTTCTTTCAACTGGTCGTAGGTCACACCGAGCCTGGGCGGTTGGTCGCCGCGCAGATTGTCCAGCACGCCATCCGCGGTCGCCGCCAGCTTGCGGAACACAAGCTGCCCTTCGGGTGCGCGAAGGTTCAGCGTGATCGAACGCTTGTTGCGGTTGAAGGCCTGGAAGAAATGGCTGTCGTGCTCGCCAAGGAAATACGGCCCCACCGAGCGGCTGACATCGCCGCCGTCCGTTGGGTTCTCGATCTTGATCACCTCGGCGCCCATGTCGGCCAGTTGCATGGAGCCGAACGGACCAGCGCCATACTGCTCCACCGCCAGGATCCGAACGCCTGCGAGCGGCAGCATCACGCGGGGTTCCGGGCCACAAGCTGCCGCGCGATGATGATGCGCTGCAACTCGTTGGTGCCTTCGCCGATCACCAGCAGCGGCGCATCGCGATACAGGCGTTCCACTGGGAATTCGGTGGAATAGCCATAGCCGCCGTGGATACGCATCGCCTCGGCTGCGTTCTCCATTGCCGTCTCCGTGGCGAACAGCTTCGCCATGCCTGCTTCAAGATCGCAGCGATCGCCGCGGTCGTACATCTCGGCCGCGCGGCGCACGAGCAGGCGTGATGCCTCGGTGCGCGTCGCCATATCCGCGAGCTTCAACTGGATCGCCTGGTGCTGTGCGATCGGCTGCCCGAACGTCTTGCGCAGCTGGGAATAGCGCAGCGATTCATCCAGCGCCGCCTGTGCGATCCCTACGCCGCGCGCCGCGACATTGATGCGTCCCAGTTCCAGGCCCGACAGCGCGTGTTGCAAGCCGCGGCCTTCCACGCCGCCGATCAGGCGTTCGGCGGGAACGCGATAATCCTGGAACACCAGCTCCGCGCTATCGATTCCCTTGTAGCCGAGCTTCTCCAGCTTGCGGCTGACGGTGAAGCCGGGGCCTTTTTCCGCCAGCAGCATGCTCATGCCGCGATGGCGGGGTTCGGCGG
>DATJJM010000447.1:0-12973 GCA_035492535.1 Acetobacteraceae bacterium
GCACTTCCCTCGGTAGAGCCGTTCCGCGGCGCCCATCAGGCCGGCATCGTCACGCCGCAGCAAAGCCACACCTACTTCCTGGCGCTCGACCTGCTCACCAGCAAGCGCGATGACGTGGTGCAGTTGTTGCGCGCCTGGACGGACGCCGCGGCGCGCATGACCGCGGGAGATGCAGCCCAGGGACCCGACTCGTCAGAAGCGCTCGGCCTCCCGCCGTCGCGCCTCACCGTGACGTTCGGCTTCGGGGCCGGGTTGTTCCAGAAGGATGGGCACGACCGCTACGGGTTGGCAGCCCAACGGCCGGCGGCGTTGATCGACCTGCCGGTCTTCAACGGTGACCAGCTTGCGCCAGAGCGGACCGGCGGCGACCTGTCGGTTCAGGCCTGTGCCGACGATCCGCAGGTGGCATTCCATGCGGCACGTCAGCTCGCGCGACTGGCAGGCGCCGCGGCCCAGATCCGCTGGGCCCAGACCGGCTTCCTGTCACGTCCCGTTGGGGGTGGCACGCCGCGCAACCTACTTGGCTTCAAGGACGGCACCCAGACGCCAAAAGACGTCGGCAAGGTCGTCTGGGTGGCCTCCGAAGGCCCCGACTGGATGCGTGGTGGCAGCTATGCCGTGGTCCGCCGCATCCGCATGGCGCTGGAACACTGGGATCACACGGACGTCGATTTCCAGGAGGAGACCATCGGCCGTCACAAGCTGTCCGGCGCGCCGCTCGGCCTCAAGGACGAGTTCGCGCCGCTCGGCCTGGACCGCATGGACAAGGACGAAAACCCGGTCATTCCGGAAGCCGCCCACGTCCGGCTGGCCAATGCCGCCAGCAATGGCGGTGCCGAAATCCTGCGTCGCGGCTACTCGTACAACGACGGCGTCAACTTCACCGCCGAACGCTGGCCCCCTTGGCGCCAGGGCATGGAGTACGACGCCGGCTTGTTCTTTCTCTGCTATCAGCGCGATCCACGCGCCGGTTTCGTCCGTATCTTCGAGACAATGGCGAAGCTCGACATGCTGAACCAGTACGTCACCCACACCGGCGGCGGCCTGTTCGCCTGCCCGGGCGGAGTTCGCATGGGCGAGTTCGTCGGCCACAGGCTGTTCGCCGTAACCTGAACCGCCGCGCGCAACTGTGACGCGTTACCCGGTGCTGCACTCGCGTCGCTGGCTGTGATACGCATGCCTCTCCACCGGCGGTACACACCAGTCGCGGCATGTCTGCCAGCAGCGAAATCTCGGGCCCGTCCTCAAGTCGAGCGTCACGAATCGCCTTCGTGGCGCTGGCGCTCCTGCTCGTTGTCGCCAATGGCCTGCTCGCAATCCTCCAGCTAACCGAACAGCGCCGCGCCGACGAAAAGGTCGAGAGAACCTTTCAGGTCACATTGCTCTTGGACAAGATTGAACAGCTGGTCACTCGTTGCGGCCGTGATCAGCGCTCCTACCGGATTTCCGGTGACGTTGTGAGGCTCGAGGCGTACCGCCAGGAAGCGGCTGCGCTGTCTGGATTGCTGGCGCAGTTGCGCGGCCTGGTCGCGGACAATAAAAGAGAAGATGCCGGCCTGAACAACATTGAAGCGTTGATCGATGACGACCTGAATACATTGGCCAAAACACTGTCGCCGCTTGCGGTCCGGTTCCAGGATGGCAAGCTCCCGCAGGATCTCAACGAAAGCATTGATCGCTCCGTCGCCATTGCGAGCATGCTTGATGACATGGCTGCAGGCGAAGCCGCTTCATTGCAGGCGCAATTGAGGATGATGCGGATGCGCAACAGCGTCATGCTGGGTGTGGTAGGGTTCGGTGCCTTCATCGGCGTCATCCTGCTCGTTGTCATCGTCATTCTGCTGAGGCGGGAGACGCGACAGACGAGGCTCCTCGCCGCTGCAAGCACCTTTGCGTTACGGGAAAGCGAACAGCGCTTTCGCCGCATCTTCGAAGAAAGCCCGCTCGGCATCGTGCTGGTCCGGCTGCCCGATCTGGAGGTCATCCAGGCCAACCCGGCGTTCTGCCGCATGATGGGCTATCTGGCTGATCAGTTACACGGCCGCTCCATCGCCGATATGACACATGTCAATGATCGCGAATTGCTGCTTCGGTCGGCCAAGCAAGTTGGCGAGTCCAGCCGTGAAGTGGAGGTCCGCTTCGTCACCGGCTCCGCGGTGCTGGCGTGGGGACATATCGGCCTGTCCCAGTTGGGTCCGTCCGACAGCCACCCCAATCTGCTGCTGGCTCTGGTCGAGGACATTACGCGTGAGAAACGCGTTGAGGCCGAACTGCGCCAGGCGCAGAAAATGGAGGCGATCGGCCAGCTCACCGGAGGCATCGCGCATGACTTCAACAACCTGCTTGGCGTCATCATTGGCAATGCCGAGTTCATGCTCGATGCAGTCCAGGATGACGCCGCCATCGGCAATATGGCCCAGGAGATTTTGGACACGGCCCTGAGTGGTGCAGATCTCACGCGTCGGTTGCTTGCTTTCGCAAGTCGTCAAACGTTGCAGCCGCGGCAAATCAACCTGAATGCCTACCTGCCGAACCACGTGGCCACCATTCGCCGGGTGCTGGGCGAGACCATCCAGGTCAGTGTCAGCCTTGCCAACGATCTTTGGCCGACGCGCGCCGACCCGTCACAGGTTCATGACGCATTGCTGAACCTCGCGATCAACGCGCGCGATGCCATGCCGCATGGCGGGCGCATTCGCATCAGCACCGCGAATGTCCATCTTGAGGCCCGCGAGCAGACCCCCGACGTTGCGCAGGGCGATTACGTGGTCCTTTCGGTTGCGGATACCGGCATCGGGATGCCCCCGGAGGTGCTGGAGAGGGCAATGGAGCCGTTCTTCACGACCAAGGGGCCAGGCGCGGGCAGTGGCCTCGGTCTTTCCATGATCTTCGGCTTCGCCAGGCAGTCTGGCGGACATCTGGCCATAGATAGTCAGCCAGGCGTCGGCACGACGGTACTGCTTTACCTGCCGCGGGCCGCCGAGGTTACACCGGACGATGACCAGACCGGTACCGGATCAACAATGCCCCTCGGTCGTGAAAGCGTCTTGCTGGTTGACGACAACGCGGAGATGCGTGCGATCGCCCGGCAGCACCTGATTTCGCTGGGGTACCGTGTGCGGGAGGCGGAAAACGGGCCGCTCGCCATGGAATGCCTGCGCGGCGGCCAGCGGTTCGACCTGTTGTTCACCGACATCATCATGCCCGACGGTATGATGGGCTACCAGTTGGCGGCCGGGGCGCGACAGATGCAGCCTGGGCTGAAGGTGCTGTTCACCACGGGCTACGCGAGGCCGGCAGTGACGACCGAGGAGAGCGAGGCGCCATCGGGACCGGTCCTCCGCAAACCATATCGCAAGCAGGATCTTGCAACGGCAGTGCGTGCGGCGCTGGATTCATAGCCCTGTCGTCATGATTTACATTGCGCCGGCGAGTGGACCGGAGCCACACTCGCCAAGCGCGTGCTGCGCGAGATGGCGGCAACCACACGCTGTCCCGCTAACTTCGTGGTATTGAGACGGACGGTATTCATGCGAGATGAACTGCGAAGCCATGCCTGCTCGAACAGCCGATGACATAGCGTCCCCGCCGCGCCCAGTGCATCTGAAGGCGCTCGAAGCCGAAAGCATCCACATCCTGCGAGAGGTCGCAGGTCAGGCATCGCGCCCGGTGGTGCTGTATTCGATCGGCAAGGATTCGTCCGTGCTGCTGCACCTGACGCGCAAGGCGTTCTTCCCTGCCAAACCGCCCTTCCCGCTGCTGCACATCGATACGACGTGGAAGTTCCGCGACATGATCACCTTCCGCGATGCCACGGCGGAGCGGTACGGCTTCGATCTTCGCGTCCATACCAATCCCGAGGGGCTGCGCCAGGGCATCAACCCATTCGATCACGGCAGCAGCTATACGCAGATCATGAAGACCGATGCTCTGAAGCAGGCTTTGACGGATGGCAAATACGACGTGGCGATTGGCGGTGCCCGGCGCGATGAGGAACGCTCGCGCGCGAAAGAGCGCGTGTTCTCGGTGCGTGCGCCCGGCCATAGCTGGGATCCGAAACGACAGCGGCCCGAACTCTGGCATCTTTATAACGGCAACCTCGCGCCCGGCGAGACGCTGCGTGTGTTTCCGCTATCGAACTGGACCGAACTGGATGTCTGGACCTACATCCTGTGTGAAGGCATCGATGTGGTGCCGCTCTATTTCGCCGCACCTCGCCCGACAGTAGACCGCGACGGCCTGATCATCGTCGTCGATGACGAGCGGATGCGGTTCAAGCCCGGAGAGAAGCCGGCTGAACGGCTCGTGCGGTTCCGCTCGCTCGGCTGCTATCCCCTCTCGGCGGCCGTCGATTCGCCAGCGTCCAACCTGGAAGAGATTGTCGAGGAAATGCGCACCACACGCGTATCGGAACGCGCGGGGCGGCTGATCGACCAGGACCAGGACTCCTCGATGGAGATGAAGAAGCGCGAGGGGTATTTCTGAATGCCCGATTCCCTTCTGCGCGTTCTCGCCTGCGGCTCGGTCGATGACGGCAAGTCCACCCTGATCGGGCGACTGCTGTTCGAGTGCGGCACGATCCCGGACGACGTGATGGCGGCGCTGAAGCGCGACAGCATCCGCTTCGGCACGGTGCCGGGCGGCACCGACTATGCGCTGCTGGTGGATGGCCTTGCGGCCGAGCGCGACCAGGGCATCACCATCGACGTCGCCTACCGCTTCTTCGAGACACTCCGGCGCCGGTTCATCCTGGCCGATGCACCGGGTCACGAGCAATACACCCGGAATATGGTCACCGGTGCGTCGCAGTCCGACCTTGCGATCCTGCTGATCGATGCGCGCAAGGGCTTGCTGGTCCAGACACGGCGTCACGCGGTGATCGCATCGCTGCTGGGCATCCGCCAGCTCGTGCTGGCTGTGAACAAGATGGACCTGGTCAATTTCGACCAGGCGGTGTTCAGCAAGATCGTCACCGACTTTTACGGACTGCTCGGCAAGCTGGGACCGCTTGCCGTCACTGCCATACCGGTATGCGCGCGCGATGGGGACAATGTCACCGCGGCCAGCACGCGTATGCCGTGGTATTCCGGCACGACGCTGCTGACGGCACTGGAGGGCGCCGAACCCACATCGCATGTTGCCGAGCGCGCGTTCCGCATGCCGGTGCAGCTAGTCGCTCGGCCCGACCATACATTTCGTGGCTACGCGGGCACGGTCGCCACCGGCACGCTCCGCACCGGCGCCACCGTGGTGAACGCAACGTCGGGAACCGAGGCCAAGGTGACGCACATCGTCACCATGAATGGCGATCTCGAAGAGACGGTGCCCGGTGACGCGATCACCCTGGTGCTGGATCGAGAGATCGACTGCTCGCGAGGCGACGTGCTTTCCGTCGCGCCCGCGCCGCCTTTGGCCGATCAGGTGACGGCCTGGGTGGTGTGGATGGATGAGACCTCGCTGTTCCGTGGTCGCGCGTACCTGTTCATGCTCGGCACGCAGGCCGTGGTCGGAACCATCACCGACATTTCGCACCGGCTGGATGTGGATACGCTGGCGGAAGAACCAGTGCGCGAACTGGGACTGAACGAGATCGGCCGCGTCACGATCTCGCTGGCGCAGCGCGTGGCCTGCGAGCGCTACGCGGTCAGTCGCGAGCTGGGTGGGTTCATCCTGATCGACCGCCTCACTCGCAACACCGTCGGCGCCGGCATGGTGACCGACCTGCGGGCCGGGGCAGGCAATATCCACTGGCACCGGCTGGACGTGCATAAGGAGGCGCGCGCCGGGCTGATGGGGCAGAAGCCCGCGGTGCTGTGGTTCACGGGCCTGTCGGCTTCCGGCAAGTCCACCATCGCCAACCTGGTGGAAAAAGCGCTGCACGCACAGGGCAGGCACACCATGAGCCTGGATGGTGACAACGTGCGGCACGGGCTGAATCGCGACCTCGGGTTCTCCGAGGCGGATCGCGTGGAAAACATCCGCCGTGTGGCGGAAGTGTCGAAACTGTTCGTCGAAGCAGGTCTGATCGTTCTGGTGTCGTTCATCTCACCCTACCGGGCGGAACGGATGCTGGCGCGGGATTGCGTGGCGGACACCGAGTTCCTGGAGATATTTGTGGATACGCCGGTGGACGAGTGCCGGCGGCGCGATCCGAAGGGTCTGTATCGGCGGGCCGATGCCGGGCAAATCCGCAATTTCACCGGCGTGGATGCGCCGTATGAGGAGCCGTTGGATCCGGAGATCCGGTTGCCGACGATGCACGCGCCACCGGAGGTCTTGGCGGAACAGGTGGTGGTGGAACTGCGGAAGCGGGGGATTATTGGCTAGGGGCGACGGGGCACTGTCTCAGCTGGTCAGCGAAATCCGTGCCTGTCGGGTCTGCGTTCCGCACCTTCCACTGGGCCCTCGCCCGGTCTTCCGCGTCTCAACCACGGCGCGTCTGCTGATCTGCAGCCAGGCGCCTGGCACAAAGGTCCACGAGACCGGACTCTCCTTCAACGATCCATCCGGTGATCGCCTCCGCGCCTGGCTGCAGATGGACCGCGACACCTTCTACGACGAGTCCCGCGTCGCCATCGTGCCGATGGGCTTCTGCTATCCCGGCCGCCTGCCCAACGGAGGCGATGCGCCACCGCGGCCCGAATGTGCGCCGCTCTGGCGTGATAAGCTGCTGGCGTTGATGCCCGACATCCGGCTGACGCTCCTGGTCGGTAGCTACGCGCTGACCCACGTTCTCGGCCGCCACGCCATGACCGATCTGGTGCGCGACTACCGTAGCTACCTGCCGCGCTACCTCCCGCTGCCACATCCGTCGTGGCGCACCACGGCGTGGGAGCGCCGCAATCCCTGGTTCGGAGAAGAGCTGCTGCCCCGATTGCGCGCCGAAGTTGCCATCGCGATGAATCCGCCAGGCGCTAGGCGGCGCTAAACCGTCACGGCGACGGCGATCCCCAGCACCGCCAGCAGCAACAGTGTGCCTGCGCCGACCAGGGTCTGTCCTTTGGAATATACCAACGCATAGACAGCCTTGACCACGTTGTTGGACGACGCGGCGATCAGGACGGCGTTTGCCTCGGTTGCCACGGTGATATGCGAGGCATCTCCCTGCGCAAGGTTCAGCACGAACGGATCGATATCCGAGACCCCAACGATAGCCGCGAGCGCATAGGTCCCCGCGGACCCGAACCGCTGCGTCGCCCATGCGGTTGCGATGGAAATAACGACGAACAGGCCCGCGAACGTGGCGGCCGTGGTCAGTTCAAGCGGATTGCCAGGCAATGCGTTGGATCCGGCGCTCTGTGCCTCGCGCCCACCCAGGACATACCAGCCAAGTGCCACCACAAGCCCCAGACCGGACAAGCCAACGAGCGGCATCAGCAAGACCATCGCCAGTGCACGATTGAACACCAGGATCACCATCAGGAGGCGTAGATACATCACTGCCGTGGCCAGGACGATGCCTGCGTTGCTGGTACGTAGCACCGCCGGTTCCGATCGTGCCTGCTTCGCCAGCACCAGCGTGGTCGCGGTGGACGAATAGAGCCCGCCCAACAGTGCCACGAGCAGCCCGCCCCCAGGCGGCGCCACGTATCGCTGCAACAGATAACCGGCATAGGACACAGTGCACACAGCGACCATCGCGAGCCATACCTGATGCGGCGTGATCGGCGTCAGGTCGGTCACCGGCGTATCCGGCAGCAGCGGCAACGCGAACCCCGTCAGCAGCAGGAATTTCCCGGCATTGACGATTTCGGCCAGTTCGACCCGGTGTGCAAAGCGATGCAGTCCCGGCCGTGCGGTCAGCAGCAGCACCGCAGCGACAGTCGCGCCGACGGGCACCCACGTTGGCTCTGCCAACGCGACCGGGCCAAGTAGATAGGCCAGCACGTTGCACACCGGCACGACCAGCCCAACGTTCGGAAACCCTTCCGCATCGGTCTCGTCGAGCCGACGCCAGTAGTAGCAGACGAGCCAGATGCCCAGCACCAGCAAGCCTGCGGTGACAGGCAGCAGGCGCGTCGGATCCAGCCGGTACAGCAGCGCCCCGGTGAGCGCCAGCAGGGGGAAGGTGCGAATGCCGCCTGGACGTTTCTGGTTGGCGTTGGCGTAGAATTCCTCAAACGCGAGGCCAAAGAAGAACCCCAGACCGAGCAGCATAACCAGGGTGATGGGCGGCGCGTTGGGCATCGGCTATGCTGAGCCGAAATGCGGCAAGGAGGAAGTCATGGACGACGTGTTCGAGATCATGCGCACTACCCGCTCGATGCGGCGGCTGAAGCCGGATCCGGTTCCCGATGCGCTGATTGCCAAGATCCTCGAAGCCGGCGCCTGTGCGGCAAACGGCGGCAACACGCAGCGCTGGCGCTTCCTCGTGCTGAAGGACGCGAAGATCAAGCACGAAGTGCAGAAGTGGTACAAGAAGGCGTTTGATGAGGTGGTCGGTCCCCGCTACGCCAGCAGTGCGCCACCTCCTGGCGTGAGCGCAGACCGCTACAAGCGACAGCATTCCGCCGTCGAATACCTGACGGAGCATTTCCACGAAGCACCGGTGTGGATCGTCTGCTGCATCGATGAGGGGAAGGCGGCACCAACGCGCTGGTCTGGCGCCTCGATCTACCCGGCGGTGCAGAACATGCTTCTTGCGACACGTGCGCTGGGTCTTGGTTCGACGCTCACCACGCGGCATCTGCTGTATGAGAAAGAAGCGGAAGCCGCGATGGGCCTGCCGGAAGGCGTGCACTCCTACGCGATCCTGCCCATCGGTTACCCGATGGGGAATTTTGGTCCGGTCGGCCGAGGCGAGCTGGCGGAGATCGTCTATCAGGACGCCTGGGGCAAGCCGTATGCGATGGTGAGCTGAAGGAGAGGCGCATGCCACGCATTCCTCCGATCGCCGCCAAGTCGGACATGGCGCCCGAGCACCAGTACGTCTTTGACCAGGTGTGGGACGTGTTCGGTCGCGTGCGCGGGCCGTTCAGCATGCTGCTGCACAGCCCGACGCTGGCTGAGCGTTTGCTGCCGATGGTGCCGTTCGCCCGTGAGGGTCTGATCGTCGAACCAAAGCTCCGCCAGGTCGCTGTGCTGGCAATGGTTCGCGAGAAGGACGCCAATTACGTCTGGGCGGCGCAGGTCGATGTCGCGCGACGTGTCGGGCTGAGCGAGGCAGTGATCGATCTGCTGCGGGCGAAGGGCGATCCGGCAGGGTTGGCGGATGACGAACGCGATATCATTGTCTACGCACGCCAGCTCATGCGGACAAATCGGGCCGAGCAGGCGGTGTTCGATGCGCTGCTGAAGCGCCATGGGGCGCAATGGCTGGTGGAGCTCACCGCGGTTGCCAACTTCTATGTCGCTCTGTGCGGCGTGGTGAACGCGTTCGACGTGGCAGTGCCGGATGGCGGAGACCGGTTCAGCAGTTAATCACCGGGCTCTGTCGAAATCCGGAGGTCTCGAACGTCACTGGGGTGCTCGTGCATCATGCGCGGCAAACCAGTGCAGGAGACTGACATGCAATACATCTTGCTGATCCACTCAAACGAGGCCGCGGTGCTGTCGGCACCAAAGGAAGCGACCGAACGCATGCACGCTGCCTACATCGCGTATACCGAGGCGCTCACCCAGGCGGGCGTGGTCGTGGGCGGCAATCGCCTGCGGCCATCGAGCGCGACCACGACGGTCCGTTCGGTCGATGGCAAGACGCAGGTGCTCGACGGACCCTATGCCGAGACGAAGGAACAGATCGCGGGTTATTACCTGATCGACGTCCCCGACATGGACGCGGCTCTGTCATGGGCCGCCCGTTGTCCGGGTGCGAGTTTCGGCGCCATCGAAGTGCGGCCGATCTGGCCGAACGATGCGTCGGCCGGATGAGGCGTCGGCCGGATGGGCCGCCGAATGTGCGGCCCGTCATGGCTACGGCAAGCTGGTCGCATTCCTCGCTGCGCGTACTGGCAATGTGACGGTCGCCGAGGATGCGTTGGCAGACGCATTCACGGCCGCCCTCGCTGACTGGCCGGTGAGCGGCGTGCCGCGCAATCCCGAGGCGTGGCTGATGGCGGTGGCCAAGCGCCGGGCGATCGATGCGGCGCGCCGGCGGCGCACCAGCGCGGAGGCGACCGATCATCTCAGCCTTGTGACCGAGGAGCTGAATGACGACGTGGATGCGGATATACCTGATCGCCGGCTAGGCCTGATGTTCGCCTGTGCGCATCCGGCGATCGACCCGGTGATGCGCGCGCCACTGATGTTGCAGACGATCCTGGGGTTCGATGCAGCGGCGATCGCCTCGGCGTTCCTGGTATCGCCGGCGACAATGGGCCAGCGGCTGGTGCGCGCGAAGCAGAAGATCAGGCAGGCCGGCATTCCTCTGCGCGTGCCGGAGCCTGAGGAACTGCCGGAACGGCTGGATGCTGTATTGGCAGCGATATATGCAAGCTTCGCGGCGGACTGGTCGGAGCCAGGGGATCTGGCGGATGAGGCGATCTGGCTGGGCCGGCTCGTTGTCGCGTTGTTGCCGGAGGAGGCGGAGGCGCTCGGTCTGCTCGCGCTGATGCTGTATGTGGCGGCACGACGCGATGCGCGGCGTGATGCGGCGGGCGGTTATGTGCCGCTGGCGGAGCAGGATACCGGGTTGTGGGACGCAGCGATGATCGGCGAGGCCGAAGCCGTCCTGCAACGCGCGAGCGGTCTTGGCCTGATCGGGCGATATCAACTCGAGGCGGCCGTGCAGTCGGCGCATGTGGCCCGGAGGATCACCGGACGTACCGATTGGGCTGTCATCGAGCAGCTCTACGCCGCGCTGGCATCCGTCGCCGATTCGCCGGTGATTGTGATCAACCATGCCATAGCAATTGGCGAGACAGATGGGCCGGAGGCGGGACTGGCTCGGCTGGATACGCTTGCTGACGATGCGCGGATCGCCGAATACCAGCCATACTGGGCAGCGCGCGCGGATCTGCTGGCGCGCGCCGGCTACGCGGATGCCGCTGGCCCGGCGTATCAACGCGCGATCGGGCTCGCGTCCGATCCTGCGGTCAGAACATTTCTTCAGTCTCGGATGCGCGGCGCGTGCGTATATCAATAAGTGTATGCGACCAGGCGTCCATGGTAGCGCTACTCGAGGCGCTGGCGGCAGATGGCGGACAGGCGCTCCGCGGCGAAGACGATGACAAAGATCACGATCAGCAGCAGCGAGACTTCGCGATACTGGAACAGGTTCATCGCCGTCAGCAGCTCAAAGCCAATGCCTCCCGCGCCGACAAACCCGAGCACCAGCGATGAGCGGATGTTCTCATCAAGCCGATACAGCCCGATCCCTAGCAGTGCCGGCAGCACCGCCGGTACCACACCATGGCTGAACACCTGCATCCGGTTGGCGCCCGTCAGGGACAGCGCATCGATCGGCGCCATGTCCATGTTCTCGATCGTCTCGGCAAACAACCGGCCGAGCATGCCGATCGAATGCACCGCCAGGGCCAGTCCGCCCGGAAACGGTCCCAGCCCCACCGCGGTGACGAACAGCAGCGCCCACACCAGATCGGGGATCGCGCGGGCCAGGCCGATGATCGCACGCGACAGGTAGTACAGCACGCGCGACGGCGTCACATTGGTTGCCGCCATCACGGCGAGCGGCAGGGCCATCAGCACACCGCCTATCGTCCCGAAGATCGCAATGTCGATCGTTTCCAGCGTTGGCCACATGACGTCGGGCAACTTGGAGAAATCGGGCGGCGAGGCGCGGCGGACGATGTCCACCATGCCGTGAAAGCCGGTGATCAGGTCCTGCGGCCTCGCCTGCACCACGATCAGTGACTGCACGACGATCAGGATCGCCACCATCACCGCGACGGTGCGCAGGGCGATGGCGACAGAGCTGCCCCAGCTGCGCTGCGCGGTGGTGACGCTCACGCAGCCTCGGCCAGATACAGCCGGTGCACCTGATCGTGCGAAACGTCGGCACGGCGTCGATCGAACGCAATGCGGCCGTCGCGCATGCCAACCACGCGGTCGGCGTAATCAAACGCCAGATCGACCTGATGCAGTACGCACAGCACCGCCAGGCCTTCGTCATGCGCCATCTTGCGCAACAGGCGCATGATTTCCTGCGCGGCTTCGGGATCCAGGCTGGCGACCGGTTCGTCCGCCAGCATGACGAGAGGCTGCTGCGCCAGGGCCCGAGCGATCGCCACGCGCTGCGCCTGCCCGCCGGACAGTGTGCCGGCGCGCTGCTGCGCCAGATGTGGCAGGCCAACCTGATGCAGACGAGCCTGGGCCGGTGCGGTCTCGCCGGGCGGCAGACCACCGAACGCGGTCCACCATGTCTGATGGCGTCCCAGCGAGCCTGAAGCGACATTGGCCAGCACGCTGCGCCGGCGCACAAGGCACGCATGCTGCCAGACCATAGCCACATCCAGCCGCGCGCGCCGCAGTTTCTCGCCCGACAGGCGCGAGATCTCATGCCCGTTCAACCAGACATCGCCGGCGGTCGGGCGCAGCGCGCGGGTGATGCAACGGAGCAGCGTCGTCTTGCCGCAGCCGTTGCCCCCCAGCACGATCAGCAGCTCGCCGGCCGAGACTTCCAGATCGACACCGGCAAGTGCCTGTTTGCCGGTTGGGTAGCGGAGCGTGAGCCCCTCGACGCGGAGCATCAGCTCAACTTGGTCAGGTCGATGTTGAGCGTCTTCACCAGGTCGCGGATGCCGTCATAGGCGCCATCGGTCTGCGGCACGAAGTGGTCGCCGCTCAGGCCCATGATCTTGCGATCCGCGTCCGGCAGTACCGTCAGGTCGAGCGTCTGCAATGTCTTGATCAGGCGCGCCTTGAACTCGGGCGGCAGATCGCCGCGCACAGCGATCGGATCGGTCGGGATCGGCTCGGACTTCCACAGGAAGACCACATCCCCATCCTTGTAGTGGCCGCGCTGCGTGGCGGACTCCACCTGCGCGCTGTTCAGTTCGCCAGCGTCCACCTTGTG
>DATJJM010000448.1:0-10859 GCA_035492535.1 Acetobacteraceae bacterium
TCCGCCTGCGCGACGCAGCCGGCCACAGCCAGGATCATGCGTCCGCCGTCCGCTGCACGGCGTTCCTTCAGGCGCCGCAGGCGGCCGAGTTCGGAGAACACCTTCTCCGCCGCCTTGTCGCGGATGTGGCAGGTGTTGAGGATCACCATGTCGGCGCCATCCGGCACCGATGAGGGCGCGTAGCCCAGGGGCGCCAGCACATCCGCCATCCGCCCGCTGTCATACACGTTCATCTGGCATCCCCAGGTGATGACGTGCAGCCGCTTCATCAATCGCGATACTCCTGCCCGAAAAGGGCGGGTGGTATCGGAGGACGGGCAAGGCGGGTCAAGCGGAACCGCTTCGGTGCATGGAACAATCTGGCAGGATTGGTCGACGTCCTGTCAACTGGTTCGCGAAAACATCACGGTTGCCGAAGCGGTCGCAGGCAAGGAAGCTCGCGGCGTCACGAATGGCCGGAGCTCGAGATGCGCCACACGATCGCCGCCATCAGATCCGCGGGCATCGCGGTTTGGGTGCCGACAGGTGCCGTGCTTGGCATTCTGGCGGGCGTGGTCCTGGGCGAGCGCACAACGGTGTTCGCGCCCATCGGCACCGCCTATACGATGCTGCTGGAGATCGCGATCTACCCGTACCTGGTCTGCACGCTGCTGCTGGGACTGGGCAGGCTGGCGCCGGGACGGGCAGGGCGGCTGCTGCGGGCGAGCTGGCCGGTCTATGTGTTCGTCTGGGCGCTGGTGCAGGCCACGCTGTGGCTGCTGCGGCAGGCGATTCCGCCAACGCCGCCGCCGCTGGTGATCCAGCCGGAGCCAGCAGCGCACACCGATCTGCTGGCGCTGCTGATCCCTGCCAATCCGTTCGCGGCACTGCTGCAGAACGACGTGCCGGCGATCGTGGTGTTCGCTGTGCTGTATGGCATCGCGATGCAGGGCGTGGGGCAGCGGCAGACGCTGTTCGATGTGCTCGAGGCCATGCGTGTCGCCAGCCTGGCGATATGGCGGTGGGTTGTCCTGCTTTCGCCGTTCGGGGTGTTCGCGCTGCTCGCCGTCACGGCGGGTACGCTGCGAGGCAGCCAGATCGGCGGGTTCCTGCTCTACAACACGCTGTTCCTGGCCGGCACTCTGGTGCTTGCCATCGTTGTGCTGCCGTTGATCGTGACAGCGCTGGCGCCGACCTCGTACCGCGCGCTGATGGACGAGCTGAGGCCTGGCCTGATCCTCTCGCTCGTCACCACGTTGCCGGTTGTCTCGTTGCCATACATCCAGCGCGCCGCGGTGATGGTTGCCAAATCGGCCGGTTGCCCGGAAGGCGAGGAGAACGACGACGTCATCAAGGCCAGCGTCGCGCTCAGCTACGCGCTGGCTCAAGTCGGCAACCACTTCTGTGACCTGCTGTTGTACTTTGCCGCCTATCGCGCCGGCCATGCGATCCCGCTGGGACAGCAGATGCTGCTGCCCCTGCTCACGGTGCTGTCCTGTGTTGGCACGCCGAGCACGACCATCGGGGCGGTCAAATTCTTTTCCTCGTGGCTGCATCTGCCCGCGGGCACCACGGAGCTGTGGATCGCAACCACCGCGATCACGCGATATGGCCAGGTGCTGCTTTCGGTCAGTGCCTTCGCCTTCATTTCGAGCGCGGTGCCGCTGTTCTATTGGCGGAAATGGCGCGCCCGTCCGGCGCAGGTGGCAACCGCGCTGGCCGGCGGAGGCGCGCTGCTGCTCGTGGTGCTTGCGGCGATTGCCGCACGGCCGGAACTGTTTCCACCTGGTGCCGCCGAACCGCTACTGGCGAGCACGCTCGACCCTGCGTTGACCGAAGGCCTTGCCGTAGAGGTTGCAACGTCAGGGAGCTCCGGCGCCCGGAGCGCGCCGCCCGGTGCGCCGACGGTGCCCGCCATCCAGGCCGCCGGGGCGTTGCGCGTCGGCTACAATCCCAACGTCATCCCGTTCAGCTATCGGAATGCGCGTGACGCGCTGGTCGGCTACGACATCAGCTTCGCTTACCGGCTCGCCCGTGATTTGTCGGTCAAACTCGTGCTGGTGCCATTCACCTGGGATCGTCTGGCGGACGATCTGGCGGCAGGCCGCTTCGATGTCGCCATGTCGGGGATTTATCTGACTGACACAAGGCTGGCCGATCTGACGCCTGGGCCGGTCTATTGGTCGAGCCCGCTGGCGCTGTTGGTCCCGTCGGCCACTGCCGATGCCTTCACCAGCCGTGCTGCCCTGCAGGCTCGGCAGGGCCTTCGTCTGGCCGTGTTCGACAGTGCAGTCATGCGGAGCCTCGCGAATCGTCTGCTGCCCGACGCGTCCGTGACCGTTGTGCCGGATTACAGCACGCTCCCAGAGCGGGTGGGGCAGGTCGATGCGGCCCTATGGACACTGGCGCAGGCCCGCGCCTGGGCAGCGATCCATCCCGGATGGACAGCGGTCGTGCCCACCGACGTCGGGCCCGCATTATCGATCGCCTCGATGCTGCCGCCGAATGCACTGACGTTCAGTGCCTATCTGCACGATTGGTCGGAGCAGCAGCGCGAGAACGGCTTCGCCGCAGCCCAGGCGGCCTATTGGATGGATGGCAAGTCCCGGGAGCCGTCACGGCCGCGCTGGAACCTGCTGGATGCGCTGACGGGGCGCGACTGAAGCGGGCTCAGGCGTAGGCTGGCGCGGTGGTGTGCGCTACCACGTTCTGGGCTTCGATCGGCCGGTTCTGCCGTAGCCGGGAGGCTCCGTCGGCAACGGTCTGCCATATCGCATGGGACAGGTCTTTCCGGCTGGCGAATTGCGCGGGATCGATCGGCGGGTGCAACAGTACCGTCACCCGCAATCCCTTGTGCTGCGCGAGACGCCAGAAATGCGATGCAAGGTCCATGTCACCATACCAGGCGAAGACCGGCCGGCTCGCGCGTCCCGTCGGCAGCCCCGCGAGCCGATCGTAGACCACCGAGATAGGCTGGAGCAGCGGCGCGTCCGGCCCCTCGGCGATCGCGAAGAACGAACTACGGAACGGCATCACACGCGAGCCGTCCGAGGTGGTGCCTTCCGGGAACAGCAACAGGTTGTCCCCGGCGGCCAGCCGTTCCCGCATCACGTCGCGCTCGCGCCCCGTCGCATGCCGTTGGCGTGAGACGAAAACGGTGCGGCCGAGTCGTGCCACTGTGCCTACCATCGGCCATGTCCCGACCTCGTGCTTGGACACGAAGCAGGCGTCGATCCGCCCACCGAGAACCGGTACATCCAGCCAGGAGGAATGATTGGAGACGAATACCACGGGGCGGCCGAGTCCGCGGTTCGCCGGCGTGCCGATCACCCGAACATTCAGGCCGATCAGCCGGCAGGCGATGCTCCAGTAGAATCGTGCGAACGCAACTTTCAGGGAGCCGGGAAGCGCGATAAAGACGGCCTGAACCGGCATGCAGAGCAGTGTCCACAGCACGATACTGCCGCCCCGGCGCAGGACGCGGAATGGCCGCAGCAGGCCGGCTCCTGGCGCGGAGCCAGGGGGAAACAGGGGGGCATCGGAAACATTCCGGCCAGACAACATCAGGCGGTCCGCCTTCAGGCGATCCGGACGACGGGACGTTTCCCTCATGATGGATGCGGATAGCTCGCTCACAGTTTCCTAACAATGGCGCAACCGTGACACGTGAGGAAACACTGCACCGGTTACCGTGCCCCTGATGCGAATCGCTCTGCTGCTTCTCATCTCGCTGCTGATTGGCACCTCGTGGGCCTGGGCCGCCGACCCGCAACCCTATGCGGTGACGCTGAAACCGACGGGCAACGCGGCGCTGGACCAGGCGCTGCACGATGCGTCCCAGCTGGTGTCGTTGCAAAAGAATGCGCCGGTGGGGCCGTTCGCGCTGGTGACGCGGGCGCGGGACGATGCCGGCCGGTTCCAGACAGCGCTCAACAGCTTCGGCTACTACAAGGCGGCGGCCACGCTGACCATTGACGGTCATCCGCTGGACGATCCCTCGCTGCCAGACACTCTGGGGCAGGTTCCGGCGGACCCGCCGGTCCCGGTGGTGGCGAGCTTCGAGCTTGGGCCGCTGTTCCACCTGGGCAAGGTCACGATCGAGGGGGACGTGCCGGACTCGGCGCGCGCGGCGGTGGGTCTCGCGCCGGGGGCGCCAGCGGTGGCGTCGGACGTGCTTGCGGCGCAGCAGCGGCTGCTGGCGGCAATCCGGTCGGCCGGGCACCCGCTGGCAAAGGTGGACCTGCCGCCGGTGACGCTGCGTCCTGCGGCCGACCTGATGGATGTGACGTTCCAGGCAAACGAAGGGCCCTATGCCAATATCGGCACGATCAGCATCACCGGACTGAACACGGCGAACGAGAGCTATGTCCGCCGGCGCCTTCTGCTGCATTCGGGGGAAAAGTTCACTCCGGAGGCGATCGAGGCGGCGCGCGCCGATCTGGTGGGGACCGGCGTGTTTTCGGTGGTGCGCATTTCGCCGGCGGATCACCTGGCGCCGGATGGCACGATTCCGATCAGCATCGACGTCACCGAGCGTCCTCTGCACGCGGTAGAGCTTGGCATCGCCTATTCGACGGATCTTGGGTTGAATCCGACCGCTGCCTGGCACGACCGCAACCTGTTCGGCAACGGCGAGCAGCTCAACATCACCGCCGGCGCCAACCTTGGTGGCGATGCGGTGACCAAGCCCGGCTACAACGCCGGCATCCAGTTCATCAAGCCGGATTTCCTGGCGCGCGACCAGTCGCTGGAGATCGATCTCGATGCGGTCAAGCAGAGCCTTGAGGCCTACGACCAGCGCGCACTGTTCGAGAAGATCCAGATCAATCGCAGGCTGTTCGAGCACTGGACCATCGGGTATGGCCTGAGCGGCGAGCAGGAAGAGATCACCCAGGAGGGCGTCCGCGCCAACTACAACCTCATCGGCATTCCGTTGTCGGCGAAATTCGACAACACCGATAGCCTGTTCAATCCCACGCGCGGGTTTCGCCTGGCTCTGTTGCTGACGCCGATGGAGTCGCTGGGCCATTCCAACGCCACGTTCATGATCAGCCAGATCACAGGTTCGACATATATCGATCTGAGCGGCGGCGGGCGCACCGTGCTGGCGATGCGTGGCCTGATCGGCAAGGCGTTCGGTGCGCAGCAGTTCAGCCTGCCGCCGGATCAGCGCTTCTACGCCGGGGGATCCAGCACCGTGCGCGGCTTCCGCTATCAGTCGGTCGGGCCGCAATTTCCCGATGGCAATCCACAGGGTGGCACCGCGGTCAGTGCCGGCTCGATCGAGTTGCGCCAGCGTATCGTCGGGAACTGGGGCGCTGTCGGGTTCATCGATGCAGGCCAGGTCACCGCCAACGGATCCCCATTTACCAGCAACTGGCGTATCGGAGCCGGCGTAGGAGCGCGATATTACACCTCGATTGGCCCAATTCGTCTCGATGTCGCAGTGCCATTGAACCGTCAGCCGAATGGCGACGCTTTCGAATTGTACATCGGCATTGGGCAGGCTTTTTGATGCGGCGTGCGGCGAAGTGGATCGGGTGGCTCATCGGTATCGTCGTCGGGTTAGCGGTGCTGCTGGTCGCCTTCGTGCTGATCGCTGCCAACACCGACACGGGTCGCCGCACGATCGAATCGCTGGTGCCGGAGCTGACCGGCGACACGGTGCGAATGGCGGACCTGGGAGGGCGCTTCCCCGATGCCCTGCGCGCAGGCCGGATCGAATTGCGCGATGCCGCGGGCGACTATGCGACCATCGACAATGCCGTATTCGACTGGTCGCCTCTGCAGCTTGTGCACTGGCATATCGTGATCGACCGGTTGGCGGCCGAGAGGATCGACGTGTTGCGGATGCCGGTCTCGTCTTCTTCCTCGTCATCCAGCATGGAGCTGCCGGCACCGGTGACGCTGCGCCAGCTTCAGCTTGCGCGAATCGACATTGGCGCTCCCGTGGCTGGCACGCCGGTGACGGTCGCTGTCAGCGGCTCCGGCGCGGCGACCTCGCCCACCGATTTCCAGCTCGCCCTCGACGTGCGTCAGATCGGCGGGGCCGGCCACTACAGCCTGACGGCGACAGCGGACCGGAGTGACCTGGACGCGAAAATCACCGCGAGCGAACCGGCGCGCGGACTGGTCGCCAGCCTGGCGGGGCTGCCGGATATCGGCGACCTCGATCTCGATGCCTCCCTGCGTGGACCACGTTCGGCGGCGGTCACGCATGTCGCGCTGACCGCCGGACCGTTGCATGCCACAGTCGGCGGCACGGTCGACGTAGACCACGAGGCGGCGGACCTGATGGTGTCGGCCAGCGCTCCGGCGATGCGTCCGCGTCCGGATATCGCCTGGCAAGCCGTGTCGCTCGATGCGCATGTGCGTGGCCCGTTGGACAAGCTGGATGCAACCGGACAATTGCGCATCGACACATTGTCCGCGGCGGGCATTGCGGCGAGCAGCGTGACGGCCGACGTCGCGGGCAACGCCGGCCATCTGCATCTCAAGGGTGAGGTGGCGGGGCTGCGCGTGCCGCTGCCCGATCCGGACATTTTCGCAGCACAGCCAGTGGCGATCGAGGCTGACGCCAAGCTGGATGAGCCGGACCTGCCCGTGGACCTGACCCTGCGCCACAAGCTGTTCGCCCTGGACGCCAAGGCGCTGGCCGGGGCTCGGCGCGAGGTGAATGCCACGCTGACCGCGCCCGACCTGTCGCCGTTCGCGGCCATGGAAAAGATCGACATCGCCGGCGGACTGGCCCTGACGCTGCATGCGGCGATGCAAGGCGACACCACGACGCTTGGTGTGGATGGTACGGTCGGTGTGACTGGTGGCATGCAGCAGGCCGAGGCGCTGATCGGCAATGCCGGCAAGCTCCACCTTGCCGCCGCGGTGCACGGCAGCGACGTGACGCTGTCGGACCTGACGTTCACCGGTCAGTCGGTCTCGGTCTCCGCGAAGGGATCGGTGGCGAATAATCAGGTTGACCTGGGATGGACGCTCGGCGTCAGCGACCTCGCCGCCGCAGAGCCGAGCCTTCAGGGGCAGTTGCAGGCCACCGGCAAGGTCAGCGGTGCGACCGACGATCTCAGCCTGACAACCGACATCAATGGCGGCGTCGCGACGCGTGGGTATTCGTCCGGGGCGCTGACCGCGCATATCGCGGCGAGCGGACTGCCGAACAATCCGAACGGCAGGATCACCGTGCAAGGATCGTTGCTCGACGCGCCGGTCGATCTGGCGGTGGCGATGCGCCGCACGAGCGACGGGCTGGCGGTCGATATCCAGAAGGCGAACTGGAAGAGCCTGGACGCGGGCGGGGCCTTGCAGATGCCGATGGCAACCATGGTGCCCGCGGGCGATCTGCATGTGAGCATGAAGCGCCTGGCGGACCTGGAACCGCTGCTGAGGCGCAAGATTGCAGGCAGCGTCGAGGCGGCGCTGAACGCAACGCCTGACAAGCTGCACCTGACGCTGAATGTGGATGGAGTTGTCGTGGCGGGCACCGCCTCGGCGTCGCGCGTCGCGCTGGTGGCCGACGTCGATCAGCCGGAGTCGCATCCGACGCTGGATGCACGCCTCACCGCCGAAGGCATCAAGGCGAGTGGTGTGGCAGGATCGCTGAAGGCAACGGCGTCCGGACCCGAGAATGCCGTCGTGGTGAAGCTTTCAGCCTCGCTGCCGGAGCTTTCAGGCGCGCCGGCCCAATTGAGTGCCGAGGCGACAGTCGACGCCATCGCTCGCACGGTCGGTATCGCATCGTTCGCAGGCGAGTGGCATGGCCAGCCGATACGCCTGCTGGCACCGGCGCGCGTCAGCTTCAGCAACGGCGTCGCTGTCGACCGGCTGCGGCTTGGATTGCGGCAGGCGGTGCTGGACATGTCAGGGCGCGTTGGATCGACGCTGGATGTCACCGCGTCGCTGCGCAACCTGCCAGCCGATATCGGCGCCGTGCTGTCGCCTGCCTATGCAGCGGATGGGGTGATCGAGGCTGATGCGCGGATCACCGGAACGACCGCGCGGCCAGGCGGAAAGGTCAGCCTGAAGGCAACCGGATTGCGTGCGCGGACCGGCCCTGGCCGTGCGGCTCCGCCTGCCAACATCACAGCGAGTGCGACGCTGGAGGGCACATCAGCCAACGTCGACGCGCGTCTGGCCGCAGGCAGTTCGCATCTGGCGGTCACCGGCCGGGCGCCGCTCAGCGAGACCGGAGCGCTTGGGTTGCGCGCCGATGGGCTGATCGATCTGGCAGTGGCTGATCCGATCCTGACGGCCTCCGGTCGTCGCGTGCAGGGCAAGGTCACGCTGGACCTGACGATATCCGGTACCGCCAAGGCGCCCGCAGTGGCGGGAACGGCGCAGCTTGCCGATGGTGAGGTGCAGGATTTTTCCAGCGGCCTTCACCTGACCAACATGACGGCCATGCTGCAAGGCAGTGGCACCACGTTGCGGATTGTCCGGTTCACGGCCAACGCGGGATCGGGGACGATCAACCTGACCGGCACTGTCGGTGTGATGGCTCCCGATTTGCCGGTTGACCTGACGCTGACCGCGCGCGACGCGCAGCCGCTGGCGAGTGATCAGATCAGTGCCACGCTCGATGCCGACATGACGATACGCGGAGAGGCCGAAGGGCAACTCACCGTTGGCGGCAATATCCACGTCAAGCGCGCCGAGGCGCGCGTGCCGGATCGCCTGCCGACGTCGATCGCCGTGCTGCCGGTTCGCGTGGCCGGCAGCAAACCGCCGCCGCCACCGCCCGCCGCTACCTCGGTGATCGCGCTCAATCTGACGATCGAGGCGCCGGGACAGGTGTTCGTGCGCGGGCGGGGGCTGGATTGCGAATTTGCCGGTTCGATGCGGGTCACCGGCACCACTTCGGATCCAAAGACGATCGGTGCGCTGCATATGCGGCGCGGGTCGATCAGCCTTGCGGGCCGCACGCTGACGTTCACCGAAGGCATGATCGCCTTCAACGGTGGCAGCCTGTCGGATCCCTCGCTTCATCTGGTCGCCACGAGCACCACCACCACCGTGGTTGCCACCCTGAGCATCGACGGCACGGCCCAGGCTCCGAAGATCACGCTGTCCAGCGTGCCGGCGTTGCCGCAGGACGAGGTGCTGTCGTACCTCCTGTTCGGCAGCGGCGTGGGCAAGCTTGGCGCGCTCGAAGTAGCGGAGATCGCGGCTGGACTGGCATCGCTGACCGGGACGGGTGGGTCCGTCGGCGATCCACTCAATGCGGTGCGGCAAGGGCTGGGCCTGGACCGGCTGTCCGTCGGCAGCAGTGCGAAAGGCAGTCCCACCCTGGAGGCGGGACGCTATGTTGCACCCGGCGTCTATCTTGGCGCACAGCAAAGTGCCTCTGGTGGCGGCAGCCAGGCGGTCGTTCAGGTGGACATCGCCAAGGGACTGAAACTGCAAGGCACGGCCGGGACCGGCAGCAACTCGGCGACCGGTGCCGCCGGTGCGTCGAGCGGCACCAGCGTCGGGTTGACCTATCAATTCCAGTATTGAATGACTTCCGGCTGGCCAAACCGCGCCCGAGTCGGTAACTGTGCAGGTCAGTGCCGATGCACGCGGTCCGGAACCAAGAGAAGCAATGCAATCGATCGAAACGCTGCTGCGGCCCGTGCCAGGGTTCGCGCAACTCGATGGCAACGTGCTGGAACGTATCGCGTCGGTCGGCAGCCTGGCCGAGGCCAATGCCGGGGAAGTGCTGTTCGAAGAGGGCACTCAGCCGGATTCGCTCTACGTGCTGCTGGATGGCCGGGTCAGCCTGACCGGTACTGCGCCGGACGCATCGAGCACCGTCATCGACATATTGGGACCATCGAGCAGCTTCGTGCTCGCGAATGTGCTGACGGATGAACCGTATATGGTCGGCGCGCAATCGGTGAGTTCGTCGTGGATGGTTCGGCTTCCGGCGCAGCCGATGCGCAAGCTTGTGCAGGAAGAGCCGTCCGCCGCGATGGCGATGGTTCGAGCGATGTCTGCCGAGGTGGCCGAGCTGACCAGGCAGGTTGTCGATCTGAAGGTGCGCGTTGCTGCGCAACGGCTGGGCACCTACCTGCTGAGCCTGGTGGATGAGCCGACGGCCTTGCAGGCGGACTTCCGGCTGCCTGTCAGCAAGGGGCTGCTTGCCCCGTGGCTGGGCTGCCGCGCGGAGAACCTGTCACGCGCGTTCACTGCGCTGCGTGTCTACGGCGTGGAGACGCATGGTTCCCGCGTCACCCTGCACGATGTGTCGCGGTTGCGAGCCTACGCCGGCGCGCGCGAGCCCGGCCGGCGCTCCGCTACAGTGGAGAAGGCATTCGGCGACGCGTTCAGGTTACGAACTGCGCAGACGCGCGGAAGCTGAGCAGGCGGTGCGGTGATCAAGTGCTGCCACTGAATGGCGGCACGATACAGGGGACGGAGCGTCATGATTGTCCGGTGGAGCGGCTCACCGACGGAGGGAGTCATCTATCTGGCGTGTCTGGCCGCCAGCGCATTGTGCGCCTATCTGTTGCAGCGGGCGTATCGGCGCAGCGGCACGAGGCTGCTGATCTGGAGTTCAGCCTGCTTCTGGCTGCTTGCACTGAACAATCTGGTGCTCGCGTTCGATATACTGTTCCTGCCCTTTAATGACCTGTCGTTGATCAGGACCTTTACAGCGCTGTTCGCGGTTTCCGTTCTCCTGGTTGGCTTCATCTGGGAAGTGTAGTGGCGCCCGATCGGGATATCATCAGCTTTTTCTCCGGCGTTGTCAGCGCCGGCTATCTTGCATGCGGACTGTTCTTCCTGCGTTTCTGGTCGCGCAGCCGGGATTTCCTGTTCCTCGCATTCGCGGCCGCATTCTGGTTGCTGGCATTGAATGTCATCATTGTCGTTCTGATGCCGGAACCTGA
>DATJJM010000449.1:0-19119 GCA_035492535.1 Acetobacteraceae bacterium
GAAGGCTGGGCTGCAATTCAGCAGACGCTGCGCCTGGCGCGAGAGTGCCTGAGCGATAGCTGGTGGTGAGTGTCCCAACGTATTCACCGCCCAGCCCTGGATAAAATCCAGGTAGCGGCGGCCGTCACTGTCGGTCAGCCACGAACCTTGGCCCGCAACGAACACGATCGGGGGCCGTTTGGTGATCTGCATCACGGCGTCGAAGCTGGTCATGCTGTTCTCCTTTCTGGGATAGGAACGGAGCGACAGAGACCCAGAAAACACGAAAGCCCCCGTCGCTGCCGACGGGGGCTTTCGTGGTTGCTATGCAGTGCGTTCTATCGCGCGCGACAACCCTCCGCCCCCGTCACGTGACGGCGGCGTCGGCGGATGGCGATGCGGCAAACGCAATGCATGCACGGCGTGTGCACGCTTGCGCTCGAAGTGTCAATGTCAGAATGGGGACAGGATGTTCAGCAACTGCTGACCCCATGGGGTATGCTGCGTCTCAGAGAGTTCGCCGCGGCCTCCATATGTGATCCGCGCCTCCGCCAGGCGGTCGTGCCGCACAGTGTTGTCAGATGCGATGTCCTGCGGCCGGATCACGCCGGTCACCTGCAATTGCCGCAATTCGCTGTTCACCCGAAACTCCTGGCGCGCCGCGACAACCAGGTTGCCATTAGGCAATACCTGCGTCACCACCCCTGCAAGCCGCAAGACCACCGTCTCGCTGCGCTGTATCTGACCGTTGCCAGCCTGGGTGTTGGTGCTGCCCACGTTCAGTATTTTCGACGGGTCGGTGATCGTCTTCGGCAGCAGGGTCTGCATGCCAAAGAAATCCTGCAAGCTGCCGGTGGCGCCACTGGTGCGAGCGTTGGTCGTCTGGTTCTTGATGTTCGCAGTGTCATTCATGGTCACCAGGATCGTGACAATGTCACCCACCTGCGCCGCGCGCTGATCCTTGAAGAACGCCCGAGAACCCGGTCGCCACAACGCATTCGCTTCATTCGGTACCGGTTCCCGATATGGCATCGGCATGGAGACCGGACGCCAGTTCGGTTCCTTGGTCGGATCTGACGTCGGCGTCATTTCCGGCGGTCGCCCCACTTCCGACAGCCGTTGCAAGGACCCGCAACCTGCCAGGAGAAGACAGGCCAGCGAGGGCACCAATACGCGCATGGCCCTGGTCATCGCACGCTCACCGCGATTACCTGCGGAGCGTTGTTGGGAGCGACGCGCACCCTGTCTGGGCCGATCACTTCACCCTCCACCACGGCGCGCGATACAGGATTAAGGACGCGAATGCGCTCGCCGATTGCTCCGGCTTCCAGAGCCTGACCCTGCGCACTGAGCGAGATCCCCGGACTATCGAGCTGCATCAGCACACGCGCTCCCTTCTGCACGAGAACGGGCCGGGACAGTTCGGCCCTCGCCAAAGGCAGACCGGGTGCGAGCTGATGCTTCAGCTGCATGCCAATCGCATCCGCCAGCCGGCGCACCACCTCGCCATGCACCAGGGAGACGCGGACACGCGCCATATGCACGTCGTTGGCCTGCAGGATTGCGCCTGCCGGGAGGCGGGCAGTCGCGACCGGCAGTTCCATCATGTCATCGACCCTGCCGGAGAGACGCAGATGAATGGGCTCCATCCCAGCTCCGGTGATCGACAGCATGGCCGCGAACCGGCCGACGCCTGGGTCGTAATCGAGATCGGAAACAACGGGCTGCGGTTCAGATTCAAACGGGACTTGCGGGGGCATGAAGTCGACGAGGTCGAGATCGCAATCGTCCGAGGCCCCATTAGCCACCAATGCTCTTCTGATTGCCGCAAGCACGGCGTCCCGGCTCAAGGGTTTGCCGACGCGTTCCAACACCGCGCGATCGGCGGACGAAGTTGGTCGCCACTCCACGCCGAATTGCCGGGCAATGGCAGCAAGCTGCGGCGCCTCGACAACGATACGCGCGCCGGCAGCAGGTCCCGGTCCTAGGACGAGGTCCGCCTTCTCGCCAGCGTTGTCGAAGAGATCCGACAGGCGAACAGTCGACGCGTGCAGGGTGGTCACGGTGCGCAGCGTGGCTGCTTCAGCCTGAACAGGCATGGCCACAAACGCTGCGGCGCAGAGCAACCCAAGAAGTGCGGCACGGGACTGCGTCGTCGCCACGCTCATCGCAATGACAGCAGCGCGATGGGAAGAATTGAACATGGCATCACCGCAGATTGGTTAGGGTCGACAGCATGTCGTCGCTGGTCGTGATGACCCGGCTGTTCATCTCGTAGGCGCGCTGGGCCGTAATGAGATTGGTGATCTCGGTCACGACGTTGACATTGGACGTCTCGACGAAGCCCTGCATGACGGAGCCGAAACCTGGAGACGCGGGGTTGCCCGCAACAGGCTGGCCTGACGCAGCGGTTTGCAGAAACAGGTTGTCGCCCTGAGCATCCAGCCCGGCCTCGTTGGGAAACACTGCCAACTGGAGCTGGCCTACGGTCTGGGGCGCGGTCTGCCCCTGAATGGTCACCTGCACCTGACCTGACTGGTTCACCGTGACGCCAGTGGCGTTCGATGGGATCTGCACCCCAGGCTGTACGACATAGCCGTCCGCAGTCACGATGGTTCCGTCCGCGGCCAGCCCGAATGTACCGTCGCGTGTATAGGCGGTATCGCCAGAGGGCAGCGTCACCTGGAAATAACCATTGCCTTGAATGGCCATGTCCAGCGTGTTGGACGTCTGCTGTAGGTTGCCCTGTTCGTTGATGCGATAGATCGCGGCCGTCTTCACGCCGAGGCCGACCTGAGCACCGGATGGAACGATGCTGCCACTGTCCGAGCTGTTGGACCCGACGCGGCGCATGTTCTGGTAGATCAGGTCCTGGAATTCCGGGCGCCGGCGCTTGAATCCCGTGGTCGTCATGTTGGCGATATTGTTCGAGATGACTTCCACGTTGGTCTGCTGCGCCTGCATCCCCGTGCCGGCGATATCGAGTGAGCGCATGACGCGCCTCCTGTCAGCTACTCTGCTGTGGCAGCAGCTTGTCGATCACCGATTGCTGCCGATCGCTCTCCGCCTGAATGAACTGGATCATGAATTGGAACTGCCGCTCCCCATCCATCATCCGGGTGACTTCCAACACGGGCTGCACGTTGGAGTCCTCCATCGACCCCTGGACAATGCCGGGGGAGGTCACGGGAGCCGTGGCCGAGCCCGATATGAACAGCGTGTTGCCCTCTGCCTGCATCTGCATCGGATCGTTTGGGCGCACGACGCCGATTTTCGCCAGTTGTCCATTTTCGCTGGAGATCGTGCCATCGCCGGCGACGGTGATGACGGTATCGGTGGTCGATAGCTGGACCGGCTGCCCATTGCTGTCGAGCAGCGCGTTGCCGGCGGCATCGGCGACCGTTCCGCTCGGCATAAGGCTGAAGCGGCCATCACGGGTGAGGCGAGGACCGCGTGGTGTGCTGACGGTGAAGTAGCCATCGTTGGCCAGGGCAAGATCGAGCGGATTGCCTGTGTGGGTCAGCGTGCCAGCCTGCTGTTCGCGCCAGTTCGCCCGGTCCTGCGTATAGCTGACCGAGCGTTCAGGCGGCGATGGCTGACGGGATAGCCAATCGCTGAACTGCGTTCGCTCGGCTTTGTATCCAGGCGTGTTGGCATTGGCGATGTTGCCGGCGATGACGTCGATCACACGCTGCTGCGCAACCAGGCGTGAAGTCGCGATGTTCGAGGTGATGTCCATGCCGCAGCAAGCGCAAAGCTTATGCCAGTCGACGCGGTGTCCCTTCTATCAGCGGAAACCCACCAGACCGCGGCAATTTCATGGTGCTTGCCGTGCGGCACCGCGGATTGCGGGCGGCATCTATTGCCGAACGCGGCCGAATGTGCCGGGCTGAATTCTGGAGCCAGGCTGTTAGATACCTGAGATGACCCAACGGACCCGTGCTGATCAATTGCTGGTAGACCGTGGCCTCGCCGAAAGCCGCAGCCGTGCCCAGGCACTGATCATGGCCGGTAAGGTCTTCTCCGGCGAGCGGCGCGTGGCCAAGGCCGGAGATATCTTGCCAACAGAGAGTCCTCTCGAGGTGCGAGGCCAGGATCATCCCTGGGTCTCGCGTGGTGGCCTGAAACTGGAACACGCATTGGCGTTTTTCGGCCTGTCGCCGGCGGGACGAGTCTGTCTGGATGTTGGCGCTTCGACAGGCGGTTTCACCGACGTACTGCTCGCGCGGGGAGCGACCAAGGTTCATTCGGTGGACGTGGGCCACGGCCAGCTCGCGTGGAAACTGCGGTCCGACCCGCACGTCGTGGTCTACGAGAGGACCAACGCGCGATACCTGACGCGGGAGACAATTCCGGATTCGATCGAAGCGCTGGTGTGCGATGCGAGCTTCATAGGCCTGGCCACAGTGCTTCCGGCACCGCTGGCGCTATGCGTTTCCGGTGCGTGGGCGGTCGCGCTGATCAAGCCTCAATTCGAAGCCGGGCCGAATGCGGTGGGCAGCAGAGGGGTGGTGCGGGACCCCGCGGTCCATCAAGCAGTGTGCGAACGGATCTGGGCCTGGTGGACCTCCCTCCCTGGCTGGCGGCCTCTGGGGATCACCGAGAGCCCGATCACCGGACCGGAAGGAAACCGCGAGTTCCTGATCGCTGCCCAACGCGACTGAAATTACCCCTGTACGCGTGGGCTGGCACCAACGGCCATATCGCATTGCGCGATCTCGGCGAGCAGAGACCACACCCGGGCAGGTTCCATCGGGACATCCGGATCATTGAGCAGCCGATCAAGTTCGTCGAGTTTGCGAGAGTACTCGGCGTCGGTCATTCCCATCTCTCCAATCGCGTCGGTCATGCGAAACCACCTCAGGATCGTGGCAGTCCTGAGGCGCCCTTATGGAGATAGGAAGTTTGAGATTCAGTTACCGATCACACTGACGATAGCACGGCTGGCGCTAGCGCAGCCGCTTTCGCGGCGGGATGCGCGGGGTTGCGAAACCGTAGTTCGCCGTCCTCGGCCGCATGCGGCACTGGCATGCCGAACATCTCGCACCGAGAGGCACATGTGACCGCGATGACAGGACGCGCTGCCGTGCCGGCCAGGAACTGCCTAGCCTCGCCCTCCAGTTCCAATCTGTCGCGCAAGCCACGCCATTCGCGACGATCAGTGTCCTCGACAAACATGGCCAGGATACCAGGACGTTGGCCAGTCAGGCGGTCCGGCGCGATAGCGGCAAGGCGTTCCCGGACCGCGACAGCGACCTCGTCAACACGTCCCGCCCTCGCTGCCATGGCAAAGATGCTTGCACCATTTGTTGTAACCGCGAGATGGGCTTCGGGACCGAAGTCCGCGCGCAGCAGGTTCAGCAGACTCGGCTCGTCCACTGGGTGGGCCAGAATTAAGGGATCCAGACGTAGGACGGCCGCGCCATTGTCATCTCGACGCCCTTTGTTGTGCAGCAACCGGGAAATGCGCAGCCGCATATCCTCCAGCGCACCAGCTTCCCCGAGACGCAGGCCCTGGGCCACGGTCAACTTCAGCAGGTAACGCCCCGGATTGCCGGGCAACCAGTCGCGCAAGTCCGCCGCCACCAGATCGGTCAGGTGTGACCAAGCCCTCCGATGAACAAGCCTGCCTTCCTCAGCAGAAATGACGTCGCAGACGACCTCCGCCTGAACCGACCCGCGGCTGATCAGAAGGTCAAAGGGAGCACCAGAGTCCAGACCGGCGAAGCTGACTTCGAACCCCCTCCCCTGCTGGAGTTCAGCGTTCCTGAGCAGATGGAACAAAGGCAGCAGCGTTTCATCGCCGGTCAAGGCAAGCGCGATGCGTTGGCGCAGTCTCGCCTTGCCGCGGACGCCAAGCCGCCGGTACAGCGCGACCGTATAGTTGGCGAGCTGGGCGGCACGGAGTTCTGCCTCTGTGGGCGGCCGCGCCGGCGTGCGGCGCAGCCGCTCGATTGCCAGTTCAAGGCCGTGCCGCTGACGAACCTCTTGGCCGAGACGCGGGCCAGACGCAGCGCGGCCAACGATGTCGGCGATGCGGACGCGCCAAACTGGCTCGCCGACCAGGGCGACGAACGCATCGAGCGCGGCGGGATTGAACGGAAGATTTTGGGCTTGCATGGCGGAGGAGGGTTCCTAGTCACAGACGCCAGTCACCCGCCGTTCATTCCCCGATCCGCTGTTAAGGATCGTTCATGTCCGCGTGTACCGCTGACCCCAGCCGACGAGGACCCTCCTCCCGTTCAGCCAGGCGCCCGTGGCCGAATATCAGCGGCGCCTTGCCGCGCCCGGACGGCTGCTTCGCGCGCCATGTCCGCACAAAGCCCGGTATAGGCGGTCGGATCCAGCAGCGCCGCGATCGCTTCGGCGTCGAGATGCGCCGCCACCCGCTTGTCCGCCGCCAGCAGGTCCCCGAACGACTTGCCTTCCACTGCCGCGGCCTGTGCCGCGTCGTAAACCACGTCATGCGCGTGCTGCCGGCCAATGACGGCACCGAGGTCAAGCATGACCGCCTCGGCCATGATCAGGCCACCGCCCAGGTCAAGGTTCTGCCGCATGCGCGCCGGATCAAGCTTCAGCCCGCGCATCACCTCGCCGAGCCGCGCCAGCATGTCGCCCGTCGCGATGCAGGCGCGCGATTCGGCCGAATCCATGATCAGGCTCGTCGTCCGATCCGCCTCATGTTCGGTCTGCATCGCCTCGAGTGCCAGCGGAACCGTCGCACGCACCTCGGCTGCGGCAGCAATGATGTCCTGGCACAGTTTCGGGTTGCGCTTTTGCGGCATGGTGGAGCTGCCGACGGTGCCAGGAGGCACTGGTTCCTCGACCTCACCGAACTCAGTCTTCATCAGCGTGTAGATTTCTCGCCCAATCTTGCCACAGGTGGCCGCGAGCATGCCGAGGATGCAGATGTTCTCGGCCAGATGGTCGCCAAGCGCCCGCGACGGCACTGTCATCGTGCCAAAGCCGAGTTGCTTCCCGATGCCTGCCTGCACCGGGGGGCCTTGCTTGCCCAGCGAGGCAAACGTCCCCGCGCCACCACCCAGCATCGCGACGAAAATGCGCGGGGCGGCCTGCCGCAGGCGCTCGACGTGACGCAGCAATTCATCCACCCACACCGCAACCTTATAGCCGAATGTCGCTGGGACGGCGTGTTGGCCGTGTGTCCGGCCAGGCATCGGCATCTCGGCTCCGCGTTCCGCAAGGTCCGCCATCGCGGTCAGCGCTTCGCCGATCAGGCGAAGGAACACACCATGCGCCTGGCGCAGTACCAGAAGGTCGCCGGTCTGCGTGATGTTCTGCGTTGTGGCACCCCAATGCACCCACCCGCCATGCGGCTCGCCAACGACGCGCGACAGCTCCCATACCAACGGCACAATGGTATGGCCGGTACGGGCAAACCCTTCGTCGATGCGGGCGCGATCCAGCAGGTCCAGACGCGCCGCACGCGCAATCGCCTCCGCCGCAGCGTGCGGAATGATCCCCAGCTCAGCCTGGGCCCGCGCCAGCGCGACTTCCACCTCGAGCCACGCCTGCCAGCGATTCTCCAGGCGATACAGGGCCCGAATTCCCGGATCGGAGACGCGCGTGGCGGTTGGCAGATCGCTCATGGCAGTGTCCTCCCGGCGGCGTTCGCTCCCGGCAGTCTGGTTCGTCGTGGGAATGCCGGCAAGCCGGTCGCCCCAGCCGGTCGCCCATTGAAACCGCGCGACGGAAAGGGCAGTTACAGGTCCCGGTTCATCCGATCCTTGCCAGGAATGTCGCCCCCCGTGACCGAAGCCATCCAGCTGACCCGTCTGCCCTCCGGCCTGACCGTCGTCACCGAACGAATGGAGCGGGTCGAAACCGTTTCGCTAGGCGCCTACGTTGCGACCGGCTCACGCCACGAACAGGCGGCCGAGAACGGGGTTTCGCACTTCCTGGAGCACATGGCCTTCAAGGGCACCGAGCGTCGGTCCGCCGCGCAGATCGCCGAGGAAATCGAGGCGGTCGGCGGCCATATCAACGCCTATACGGCCCGTGAGCAGACGGCCTATTACGTCAAGGTCCTCAAAGAGGACACCGCGCTGGCGGCCGACATCATCGGCGACATCCTCACCCACTCCACCTTCGAACCAGAGGAACTGGAGCGCGAGCGCGGCGTCATCCTCCAGGAGATCGGCCAGGCGAACGACACGCCGGACGACATCATCTTCGACCACTTCCAGGAGCACGCCTATCCCGAGCAGCCGCTCGGACGCCCGGTGCTCGGCTCCGAGGAAGGCATCCGGTCCATGCCGCGCGCCATGCTGACCGGCTACATGAAGCGCAACTATGCCGCCTCCAACATCGTGGTGGCGGCGGCCGGCGCGCTGCACCACGAGCAGATCCTTGATCTGGTCAGGACGCACTTCGCCGATCTTCCCGGCGAACCCGCGCCGGCCATGCCAGGAGCGGAGTACGCCGGCGGCGAGTTCCGCGAGGCGCGCGACCTCGATCAGGTCCACATCGTGCTGGGCTTCCCTTCGGTCAGCTACACTGACCGCGACTACTACCCCACCCTGCTGCTCTCCACCCTGCTGGGCGGCGGCATGTCGTCGCGCTTGTTCCAGGAAGTACGGGAGAAGCGGGGGCTCGTTTATTCGATCTACTCGTTCAGCTCGCCGTTCCTCGATGGCGGGCTGTTCGGCATCTATGCCGGCACCGGCGAGAGCGAAGCTGAAGAGCTGATGCCGATCACGCTTGAGGAACTGCGCAAGGTGCAGACCGCGGTGACCGAGGTGGAACTGGCCAGGGCACGGGCACAGGTGAAGGCATCGCTGCTCATGTCGCTGGAAAGCACCGGCAGCCGCTGCGAGCAGCTTGCCAGGCAGCTGCAGGTGTTCGGCCGGGTCGTGCCAACGAATGAGACCGTGGCTAAGCTCAATGCCGTCACCACCGCCGATGTCTGCCGCGCTGCCTCGAAACTGTTCCGCGGGGTGCCCACCTTGGCGACCATGGGACCAGCGGATCGCGTGCCCAAGCTGGTGGACATCGCGGAGAAACTGGCCGCCTGATTGGCAAGGAGCCACTTGATGGCTGAGCCTCTTGACCTTCTGTCCGATCTGATCGCACGGGCCCGCGCTGCCGGGGCCGACGCCGCCGATGCCGTGCTGATCTCCGGCACATCGCTGTCCGTGCAACAGCGGCTCGGCAAGACTGAACATGTCGAGCGCTCCGACGGCCGCGATCTGGGGCTGCGCGTGTTCCTCGGACGACGCGCAGCCATCGTCTCCTCCTCGACCATGGACCCATCCAGCTTTCAGGCCCTGGCCGAACGTGCCGTCGCGATGGCTCGCGTGGTCCCTGAGGACCCTTATGCCGGCCTGGCCGACACAGCCGCTCCACCAGACACCATGGCGCTGGACCTCGTCGATGCCACCGAGCCATCGACCGAGGCGCTCGTAGCGCGTGCCGCCGCGGCGGAAGAGGCAGCGCTCGCTGTGCGAGGCATCACGAATTCCGAGGGCGCCGAAGCGGGCTATGGCCGCTCCGAAGCCTTCCTGGTCACCTCTGCCGGCTTCGCCGGGACGAACGCCCGCACGAGCCATTCTGTCTCCGCCAGCGCACTGGCCGGCACCGGCACGGGCATGCAGCGCGACTACGATTACCATTCGACGGTGCATCTGGCCGATCTGGATGATCCGGCCGTCATCGGCCGCAGCGCGGCGGAACGAGCCGTGACACGCCTCAATCCCACCCGGCCGGCAACCGCGAAGCTTCCGGTCGTTTTTGATCCGCGGGTCGCCGGCAGCCTGCTTGGCCATCTGTCCGGCGCTATCAACGGCGCCTCTGTCGCGCGCGGCACAACCTTCCTGAAGGACAGGCTCGGCGCTCGCATCTTCCAGGACGACATCGAAATCTGTGACGATCCCCGCCGCGTGCGGGGGCTGCGGTCGCGCCTCTTCGATGGAGAGGGAACTCCGACGGCCGCGCGTGACCTCATCGCGGCCGGCGTTTTGACAACGTGGCTGTTGGACAGCCGCTCGGCACGCCAGCTCGGCATGGTTTCCACCGGCCATGCGGCGCGGGGCACCGGCGGGCCGCCATCCCCAACGTCAACCAACCTGTATCTCGCTGCCGGCACCCGGACGCCCGCCGAACTGATGGCGGACATCAAGCTCGGCCTTTACGTGACGGAACTGATCGGCATGGGTGTGAACGGCGTCACCGGCGATTATAGCCGCGGCGCGTCGGGTTTCATGATCCGCAATGGGGCGATCGCCGAGCCGGTGGCTGAAATCACGATTGCCAGCAACCTGCTCGATATGTTTGCCCACTTGACGCCGGCCAATGACCTGCGGTTTCGGCGTGGCACAGATGCGCCGACAGTGCGGGTGGAAGAAATGACACTGGCTGGCGCCTAGGCGCGGGCCGCACCATATTCCGTCCATGGCCAAGCAATCGCGAAACGTCCCCCGTCGATCGTCGAACTTCCTGGCGGCCCTCGTCGCGCTGGCCGTTGTCGTCAGCCCGGGCCTCGCCGAGGCACGCCTTGGCGGTGGCGGCTCGTTCGGCAGCCGGGGCGGCATGACGTGGTCTGCGCCGCCGGCAACGCGGACGGCGCCCAATTCAGGCGCCCCGATGCAGCGCAGTGTCACGCCGAACAATCCGTCGCCTGGGTACGCAACCGGTGGGTCTGGTTATGGCTACGGCCCTCGCTCCGGCTTCATGTCCGGCCTGCTCGGTGGACTGATCGGCGCCGGAATCGGCGGCCTGCTGCTCGGCCACGGGTTCTTCGGCGGCATGCTGGGTTTTGGCGGCTTCCTTGGGTTCCTGCTGCAGATCTTCCTGATCGTGTTGGTCGCGCGGTGGCTGATCCGCATGTTCAGCCGCAGCTCCCGGCCCGCCTTTGCCGGCGGCCCGAGCACGTTCGCGCGTACCGGGGCACCTTTGGGAATGGGCGGGTCCGGTGGGTCCGGCGGTTCCTCGACACCTCCACCAATTCAGATCGGACCGCAGGACTACCAAGCCTTCGAACAGGTCCTGCGCGATACCCAGGCGGCCTGGAGCCGCCATGACCTCAACGCTCTGAGCGCCACGACAACGCCGGAGATGCTGAGCTACTTCAGCGAGCAACTGTCAGAACAAGCCAGTCAGGGCGTGCGCAACGAAGTCACCGATGTGCGTCTGCTGCAAGGCGACCTGGCGCAGGCATGGCGCGAGGGCAGCCGCGAGTACGCCACCGTCGCCATGCGCTTCTCGATGATCGACGTGACGCGCGACAGAACGGGCCGCATTGTCGATGGCAGCCCCAACGAGCATGTCACCGCGACAGAGCTGTGGACGTTCGTGCGGTCATCGGGTGGCCAGTGGATCCTTTCGGCAATCCAGCAAGCGCGATAACCACCGCGATCTCGTCGCCCCTCCTCGTGTCATTGCAAGGAGCATTGCGGTGGCCGGGCTTGACCCGGCCAAGCAACCTGGGCTTCTCGCCATGACAGTCTCTGATGTATGGCAAAGGGTATAGGCAAAGGCGCCCATGACCGCAGTCGATCCGATCCCATACTCCGACGCGAAGATCCGTCGCATCCTGTCCAGCGTGCGGACCATTGCCCTGGTTGGCGCGTCATCCAACTGGAACCGGCCCAGTTACTTCGTCATGAAGTATCTGCAGGGCAAAGGCTATCGCGTCATCCCGGTGAACCCGGGCACGGCCGGCAAGGAACAGCTCGGCGAGCAGATCTACGCCAACCTGCGAGATATCCCGGACAAGGTCGACATGGTCGATGTCTTTCGTTCCTCGGACCAGGTTGGCCCCATCGTTGACGATGCCATCGCCATTGGCGCCAAGGTCGTGTGGATGCAGCTTGGCATCCGCAACGACGAAGCTGCTGCGAAGGCCGAAGCCGCGGGCCTGGAAGTGATCATGAACCGCTGCCCGAAGATCGAGTTCGGCCGGTTGGGCGGCGAACTGTCCTGGAGCGGCGTGAATTCCGGCATCATCAGCAACCGCGCACCACAGGCACCCACAGACCGCAGGGCAAAGCCGCGGACGCTGCCATCCGCCAATGTCAGCTACGGCTTCGAGACACGCGCGATCCACGCCGGCGCGGCGCCCGACCCCACGACAGGTGCGCGCACCACGCCAATCTTCCAGACCACGGCCTATGTTTTCGACGACGTCGATCAGGCGGCATCGTTGATCAATCTGCAAAATTTCGGCTACATCTACTCGCGCCTGACCAATCCGACAGTCTCCGTGCTGGAGGAACGCGTCGCTAGCCTGGAAGGTGGCCGCGCCGCCTGCGCCGCCGCATCCGGTCATGCCGCGCAGTTCCTCATATTCGCAACGATGATGGAGCCCGGCGACGAGTTCATCGCCTCGCGCAACCTGTATGGCGGATCGCTGACCCAGTTCGGCCTCTCCTTCAAGAAGCTAGGCTGGACCTGCCATTTCGTGGATCCCACCGATCCCGAGAACTTCCGCCGCGCCCTCACACCGCGCTGCAAGGGCATCTTCCTCGAACTGCTGGCCAACCCCGGCGGGATCATCGTCGACATCGAAGCAGTCGCGAAGATCGCCCACGAAGCCGGCATCCCGCTCATCGTCGATAACACGCTGGCAACACCATTTCTGTGCCGTCCCATGGAATGGGGCGCCGACTTGGTCGTGCATTCGACGACGAAGTTTCTCGACGGCCACGGCAATTCGCTGGGTGGCGTCGTCGTGGAAAGCGGCAAGTTCGACTGGGCACAGAGCGGCAAATTCCCTGCTCTCACCGAGCCGGAACCGGCCTATCACGGCCTGCGCTTTTACGAGAATTTCGGCGACTTTGCCTTCACCACGAAAGCACGCGCCGTCGCGTTGCGCGACTATGGGCCGACGATGGCGCCGATGAACGCGTTCCTGACGATCACCGGCATCGAAACGCTGCACCTGCGCATGGAACGCCACTGCGCCAACGCACAGAAGGTGGCGGAATTTCTGGATGCGCACCCGCGCGTCGCATGGGTCTCCTATGCGGGGCTCGAGAGCAGCCCGTATCGGTCACTCGCGCGCAAGTATCTGCCGCGCGGCGCCGGCGCGGTGTTCACCTTCGGCGTTCGTGGCGGATATGAGGCTGGCGTGAAGCTGGTGGAGAACGTCGGGCTTTTCTCGCATCTCGCCAACATCGGCGACACCCGCAGCCTGATCCTGCACCCCGCCTCGACGACACATCGCCAGCTGACCGATGAGCAACGTTCGGCGGCTGGAGCTGGACCGGATGTGATCCGCCTGTCGATCGGACTGGAGACGGCGGAGGATCTGATCGCGGATCTCGATCAGGCGCTCTCAGCAACCTGATTTGGTTCTGGTACGGACACGGCTCCCCCTCGAATACCGGGACGTCGCAGCCCGAATTACGGCTGCGCAGACGGAAATAATAATCCCCGAAACTCTTCAACAGCATCCTTACGCAGCCACGGATGAATGTGATGATGGCTGATGGGACCGTTGGCGGCGATCGTGCGGCGGAGCAAACGGGCCGTGTACTCCATCGCCAACTGATGATCCTGCTTCATTGCCCGCTGAAAATCGCCGGCGCTCAACGTGCCGGCCTTTGGTAGTACAAGAGCCTTCAGTTCCGGCCCCCACCCCATCGAGTTGGCGCTGACCTGCCAGGCACCTGCCTCGATCTCCGATGCCTTTCGTACTTTACCATGTCTCGCAGCGTATTTATCGGCGGCAGTGTCTGTACCTTGGCCCCAGTTCCATTCAGATTCAAAGCCTGCGAGCACTCTCAGCACTTCCAGCATCGCGGCTCGCCGATGCCGAAGATCGTGCCAGGGACCGAGTTCTCCGACGACACTCGAATAGATGTCATTGTTGTTGTTATTACGTACGAAGATATCATCGGGCGCGATCCTGCCCCAACCGACGAGTTCATCAAGAAAGCTTGTCGGCGGGGCACCATGGTTGTGGACCTTCTGTCTCGTGGCGCGGTAAGTCATGAATACCTGTCATCCCGAAGCTACTTCCGATGACGGTGTCTTAGACCTCGCATCTCGCGAGAAGCTGTGAGATCCATCACAGTCCATGTCTTGCCCGCCCGCGTCGTCTTCACCGAACCCCTGACGCTATCCCACCACGACCGGGATCGCTGATGGTGCATCCGTGATGCTCATCGGCGTCCGTCCGGCGGCATCGCCATCCGCCTGAGCTGGCATCGATTCGTTGCCGATGAATTCGATGCGGCGAGCACGGACATGGCGCACGCCAGGCGCGCGTCCAAGCAAATTGAGTGGCAGGGCGGCGCCATACATCAGTGCCCATCCCATGCCTGCGCGATCGAACAGCACGACCGAGAAGCCGGGCTCACCGGCACGCGCGGACGGTGCAAGCAAGAAACGCCCACCGTACAAACGCCCCTTGCTGACGATGACACTCGCCGCCTGCGTCTCCTCGCCGTCGAGCCGAACGCGGATGGGCGTATAGGGATACAAGGCAATTTCGCGCAACGTCTGGAGCCCGTAGGCACTGCGTCCCAACGCCCGCTTGAGCGGCACCGGCAGGTTGTGAACGACCTGCGCATCCAGCCCCACCCCCACCATCTGCACGAACAGGCGGGAAGCGCCGCCCGCACGCGCAACACCCGGCCACAGAGGGCGCGTTCGCCCAAACGCAAGGGCCGCGGCAACCGAGCGTGGCTCGAAGGGTAGCGCCATCTCGTGGGCCATCACGTTCGCCGTGCCGAGCGGGATCACGCCGAGCCGTGCCGGCGAACCCATCAGACCGTTGGCCACCTCGGCGATGGTCCCGTCCCCGCCGGCGGCAACGACCATGCGCGCACCGCGGCAGGCGGCCTCACGAGCCAGCGACTCAGCGTGGCCGGCACGATGCGTTTCCGCCAGCTCGATGCGTACGCCATTCGCCACCAGGACGTCGAGCACACGCCAGAGCAAGCTGGCACGGCGCAATCCCGCGACCGGGTTGAACACGACGATCATGGCCAACGCGAATCGACCGCTCCTCAACGCTAAGTTGCATACCTTCCATCAAGCATATTGCAAGGAGATGTCACTTTCGTTGCTGAGATATGACTTTCAATGAACCAGACAATATTTGGTCTCGTCATTCAAACTTAACTTTATCCACAAGGATTCGGGCGTATCACATGCGCCTCGCATGAACGCACCCATTGTACCCGGCGCACGACCGCTCTACCGGAGCGTGTTCGTTTCGGATACCCACCTCGGAACCCGTGGCGCGCGTTGCGATTTTTTGGCCGACTTCCTTCGCCGCACGACCTGCCAGAACCTGTTCCTCGTCGGTGACATCATCGATGGCTGGCGCCTGCGCAAGTCCTGGTACTGGGACGAAAACCACGATGAAGTGATACGGCTGATCCTCCGGTTGGCGCGTGGCGGCACCGAAGTGACCTACATCCCGGGCAATCACGACGAGCTGTTCCGCAAGTGGCTGCCGATGGAAGTAGCGGGCATCCGCTTGCGGCAGGAAGCGGAACACACCACCGCTGACGGCAAGCGGCTGCTGATCATGCACGGCGACGAGTTCGACAGCGTGGTGCGCTACGCCAAGTTCCTCGCGCTGCTGGGCGACTGGGCCTACACCTTCGCGCTGACCTTCAATCGTTATTTCAACGCGGTGCGCCGGCGGTTGGGTTATCCTTACTGGTCGCTGTCCGCGTGGCTGAAACGCCAGGTGAAGGAAGCGGTGAAGGCGATCGACCGTTTCGAGGGAGCGCTGGCCACCGAGGCACGGCGCCGCGGATTCGACGGTGTCGTTTGCGGCCACATCCACCACGCCGAGATGCGCGAGGTGCACGGTGTGCTCTATCTGAACGATGGCGACTGGGTGGAAAGCTGCACCGCTTTGGTCGAGCACCATGACGGACGGCTCGAATTGATCGACTGGGCCGAAGTCAACCGCCTGTCGTTCTTCACGCCACGGCGCGCCGCGGTCCGCGAAGCTGCCTGACGCAGCCTCCTCTCAGGAACGGACATTTCGCGGCGCGAGTTTGGCCCCCGCGTCGTTTCAGCGGATTCTGATCGTTACCGACGCGTGGGCGCCGCAGGTGAATGGCGTGGTCCGCACGATGACCACTGTGGTGAACGAGCTCCGCGCCATGGGGCACGTCGTCGAAGTCATCGGTCCCGACCGGTTCCTCACCATTCCTTGCCCGACTTATAGCGACATTCCGCTGGCACTGCTGCCGCGCCGGAGCCTCGTGCGCATGATCGAGGCATTCCACCCTGATGCCATGCACATCTCCACGGAAGGGCCGCTTGGCATGGCAGCCCGAAGCTGGGCGATGCGCAACGGCCTTCACTTCACCACCGCGTTCCATACCCGGTTCGCCGAGTATATACAGGCGCGCATCGGTATGCCGGTCGGTCCGATCTACGCCTGGATGCGGCGGTTCCATGGTGCTGGCGAAGGTACGATGGTCGCGACGCAATCGCTCCGCGATGAGTTGGTCAAGCGTGGCTTTCGCAATATCCGCTCGTGGTCGCGCGGCGTGGACCTGGAAAGGTTCAAGCCGGAACCGCGCGAGGACTGGGGCCTCCCGCGACCAGTCTTTCTCTATGTCGGCCGCGTGGCGGTGGAGAAGAACATCGGCGCCTTTCTCGATCTGGATCTGCCGGGATCGAAAGTCGTGGTGGGCGGAGGTCCTATCCTCCCGAAGCTGCAACGCGATCATCCCAGCGTCCGCTTCACCGGTCCACGTTACGGCGAGGCGCTGGCGCGCGCCTATGCCGGGGGCGACGTGTTCGTGTTCCCAAGTCTTACTGACACGTTTGGCTTGGTGATGCTCGAGGCGCTGGCATGCGGCACGCCGGTGGCAGCCTTTCCCGTCACCGGACCGATCGACGTCCTGGTGGATGCGCCAGGTGAGATCGGCTCGGTGAACACCGATCTGCGTGCGGCCGCACTGGAAGCCCTCACCGCAAATAGGACTGCGTGCCGCGCCCACGCCGAACGCTACTCATGGCGTGCCTGTGCCGAGATGTTCCTGTCACATCTGGTACCGCTCGCTGCAGCGCCTCCTCGCATGGCTGGGTAATTACGCCACTGCCTCCGCCTCTACCTCTACCACGAAACGCGGATCAGCCAGCCCCGCCACGAAAAGCAGTGTGGAGCAAGGCGCGTGGCCCCCATACACCGCGTCACGCGCCGCCCGGAACGACGGTAGGAGTGACCGATCTGTCAGGAACACCGTCGTCTTGACCAGATTGGTGACGCTCATGCCATTCGCCTCGAGTACCGCCTGAAGATTGGCCAGGGCCTGTGCAATCTGACCCTCACCCGTTGCTGGAACCGAGCCGTCGAGGGCCACGCCAACCTGGCCCGAAATGATGAGGCGGCGCTGCTCGCCCTCGATCAGAAGCGAGTGCGTGTAGCCGGTTGGGGCACGCACGGTGGATGGATTGTTCGCGGTGATCACAGCCATGACTGGTCTCCTCATTTTATGATTGTGCGAGCCAACCACGCACAGCATCCTTGACGAAGCGCGCGTCCGCCGGGTTCGTCGCGGGGTTGCCGGCGCGATGGCCCCAGATGCTCGGTATCGGCGTCAGCTCCGCGCGTGACAGAAAGGGCAGTTCAGCCGCATTGTCGGCAACGCGGAAATACAGATCCGTCTCTCCAGGCATCAGCAACACGCGCGCTCGAATGGCTCGCAGTGCCCGTGCAAGGTCCCCATCATAAAGCGGATTGGCGCTGATATCCGCTGCATCCCACGTGCGCAGTTGGGCATAGGCATTCGCCGCCGGCCGCGCGCCGAACCGTTCCTCCCAATCCGTGCGAAGGAACGTCTCCAGGTCCGGTGCGCCGAGATTCGGCCGCGGTCCTGACGCAAGATGCAGCCCCGCCCGATAGAAATCCTGACTCAGCGCCCAGGCTGCGTAGATACGTCCGAATGCGCGCTTGGCCGCGCGTGGCTCGGCGGAAAAGCGGCCATCCCCAATGTGCTCCGGCGCCGCCTCCAACGTTGCCATCAGGCTGCGCAGAAAGACCTGGTTGTGAACGGCAGTGCGCGCAACGCCACAGTTCACCACAATGCGGTCCACCGCCTCGGGGAACAACGCGGCCCAATGATAGGCCTGCAACGCCCCCATCGACCAACCATAGACGCACGCAACACGGTCGATGCCGAACAGCTCGCGTAACGCACGACGCTGCGTCTGGACATTGTCGAAGATGGTCACCAGTGACGGATAATCCGCCGTATTCGACGGACTGGACGACAATCCGTTGGCAAACATGTCGCAGATCACAATGTACCAGCGCGTCGGATCCAGCACGGCGTCAAGCCCGATCAGCCACTCCAGATCCGGATGCTGCGCGCCATAGCTTGTCGGGTAAACGATGACGTTGTCCCGCTGCGGCGCCAGCTTACCATGTGCCTTCCAGGACAGCCGCGCGTCCCGCAGCACGGCACCCGATTGCAACTCCAGATCACCAGCCTCGAAGATGCCCTGTTGCGTAGGCCAGTCCATCGCTTCCCCCCGCCGCGTCGGATGCAGCAAGGTTGGACATTGTGGCGTTGGCGGCAAGGGGGTTGGATCATGCTTCATCTGATCGCGGTCGGACGGCTTCGCGACGGTCCGGAAGCCGAGTTGTTCGCACGCTACAATGCGCGCCTACGACCCAGGCTCGCGGTTGCAGAAATTGCCGAAGCACGTGGCACGCCAGTCGAAGTGAAGCGGCGCGAGGCAGCGGCGTTGCTGTCCGCGCTTCCAGCCGGAGCGTTCGTCGTCACGCTCGACATGGCAGGAAGAGCACCGGACAGCACGGAATTCGCGCGCAGCCTGGAGCGCTGGCTGGCCGTGGGCCGACCCGTCTACTTCCTGATCGGGGGCGCCGAAGGCCTCGACGCATCAGCGCTTGCGCGCGCCGACTACGTGCTGTCGCTTGGAAATCTAACCTGGCCGCACTTTCTCGCGCGCGCGATGCTCGCCGAACAGATCTACCGCGCACAGTCGATCATGTCGGGGCATCCCTATCACCGGTCGGGGCGACCGTAGGGCCGCCCGCCGCCGTCGCGCTACACGGTCGCGCCCGTCACGATATCGCCGAAGCGCTGCCAGGTCTTGCCGTCCCATTTCACAAACTGCATCGAAGAGATTGGTCGATGGTCCGTGTGGGTCGTGTTGATCTTGATGCCCGGTAACACC